>JAITWD010000225.1 GCA_031285465.1 Lachnospiraceae bacterium | reverse complement strand
AAATCGAGGAAGAACGCCGTCTGGCCTATGTGGGCATTACCCGTGCAGAGGAGGATCTGACCCTGACCTGCGCCCGTCAGCGGATGCTCCGGGGCGAAACCCAGTATAACGCCGCTAGTCGTTTCTTAAAAGAAATTCCGATGGAGTTGCTGGACAACCGTCTGAGTTCTTCCCGCAAAATGAAGGTAACCGTGCCGGTAACTAAGTACACAGCACCGGAAAACAAGCCCTATGTGGCGGGTGGCGGTACCGGCTCGTTCATCAGCATCGGTAAAGGGATGCCGACGATGGGCGCATTGCCCGATTATGTCGTGGGTGACCGGGTCAGGCATATCAAATACGGCGAAGGAACGGTGACCCAGCTAGACAATGGTGCCCGTGATTATCAGGTGACGGTGGAATTTGACGGTGCCGGCCAAAAGATCATGTATGCCGCCTTTGCAAAACTGGTCAAGCTGTAAAAAGGGAAATTTTTGTTAAAAAAGTGGTAGAAAATTCCTAGAAAAGGTGTTATATTATATAGTAGTAAGGAAATAATATACAATTGGATTATTCGCTCCCTGGTTCCACGTTTTCTTGCGGTCAGCACAGTAGATGAGCGGACCTACTGAACGGTTATGCAAAATGATAGTAAAATGGAAGTGAGGTAATGGTATGAGCGGTAGATGGAATAAGGTGGAAGAGGTGGTAGATATGATCAAAGCGCGTGACCTTCATGACCTTTTAGGTAAAAAGGAAAAGAAGAAAGACCATACGGTCCTTTGGGTATTTGCCGTTGTTGGTGCTATTGCAGCAGTTGCCGCTATTGCGTATGCGGTATATCGGTATCTGACTCCCGATTATCTGGAAGATTTTGAGGATGATTTTGATGATGATTTCGATGATGATTTCTTCGAAGACGAAGATGATGACGAAGATGGTGATATTGAGATAACCATTCCGAAGACTGAAGGAGTTTAATAAGGTCATTTGTCGAAGCAATGAACGAATAAGAGCGGAATGTACGTAAGTACATTCCGTTTTTGTGAGAATAGAAGTGTGGAAAGGCATGGGTAGTTAAATGAAAAAAGGGCAGATTATCGAGGGCAGGGTGATCCGGTTGGATTATCCCAATAAAGGCGTGGTAGAAACGGCAGAGGGGACATGTGTGGTAAAAAATACCCTGCCGGGACAGCAGATCACCCTGATGATCAATAAGATAAAAAAAGGCAAGCCGGAGGGGCGTCTTCTTTCGGTGGAGGAGTCGTCAGTACAGGAAATCGCATCACCCTGTCCGCATTTTGGGCGATGTGGTGGCTGTACATTGCAAAGCCTGCCCTATTCGGAGCAATTGCAGATCAAGGGGGAGCAGGTGCGTCGGTTATTAGAACCGATCATGGCAGAACATGGCAGTGAAGGATGTTGGGAGGGGATAAAGGGGAGTCCCCGTGTCTTGGGTTACCGCAATAAAATGGAATTTACCTTCGGTGATGAGGAGAAGGATGGTCCCTTGACAGTGGGCTTACATCGGCGCAACAGCTTTTATGATGTGGTCCCAGTGGCGGACTGTGCAATTGTTGATGAAGATTATCGCCGGATTTTGCGGTTTTGCGGCGAATTTTTCACCGACGGATCGAAGGAGAAACCCTTCAGCTTTTATCATCGGATTAAGCATGAAGGATGGTTGCGTCATTTACTGGTAAGAAAGGCGGTGCGAACGGGGGAAATACTGGTGGCATTGGTCACTACCTCCCAAGAAAAGCCGCAATGGAGCGAGCAATTGGTGGCATGGAGTGAAGGTATCCAGCAGTTGCCGTTGGATGGAAAAATGACGGGAATCTTGCATATTATAAATGACAGCGTATCCGATGTGGTGCGCAGCGACCGGACCGAGATCTTGTACGGGCAGGATTGGTTTTATGAAGAAATCCTGGGGATGCGGTTTAAAATATCGGTTTTTTCCTTTTTTCAGACCAATTCGCTGGGGGCAGAGGTACTATATGAGACGGCGCGGGAGTTTATTGGCGGGATGGCAGGCAAAGGAGCCGACGCGGACAAGAGCAGGAGCGAGGACATAGGTAAGAAGATGGACGAGCGTAATAACATGGATAAGCCGGTGGTTTTTGATCTGTATAGCGGGACGGGAACTATAGCGCAGATGATGGCACCGGCGGCGCGGAAGGTGATCGGCGTGGAGATCGTAGCGGAAGCGGTCGAGGCGGCACGGGAAAATGCGGTGCTTAACGGTCTGGATAACTGCGAGTTTCTCGCGGGTGATGTGCTGAAGGTGCTGGATGAGATTGAAGAACGACCGGATTTTATTATTTTGGATCCGCCGCGGGATGGGTTGCATCCGAAGGTGGTGACGAAGGTGGTAGAGTATGGGGTGGAAAGGGTACTGTATATTTCGTGCAAGCCGAGTAGTTTGGTGAGGGATCTGGAGGGGTTTGTGAAAGCGGGATATGGGATAGAGAGAGGGGTGGCGGTGGACATGTTTCCGGGGACGGGGCATGTGGAGACTATAGTTTTACTACAACGTCGCGATACTTAGAAATCCTTGAATTTAGGCACTTTGTGAAGCATATGGTGTTCCGTGAGGATGGGAATAAATGCAGAAATAAAGAGCTGAAAAATCATGTTACGGTTCGAGTAGTTATTGATATGGGATGTGGGAACACAATAAAGTAGTAATAGCATTTGCGAAAAAATGAATATTGAGGTATGGAAATAGGGCAAATAAGATATTTTGTGATTTGCTCTATTTTTTATGGCTTTATATTCATCTCATACATATATTGGTGATTTGAAAAATAAAAAGACAAATGACACTTTTGTCATATGCGCTAAATGGGGAGGAAAGCAAATGAAAATAAAAAACGAAATAATAAACAACGAAGAAAATCCCTTATACCATGATACCTGGCAGCTTTTAAAGAAATACCGTGATGTGGTTTGGAGTCTTGAAACTTAGGTGCAGCAGGTGTGCCGGCAGTTTCAGATTGAATTTGGGAACAGTATTGAGGAATTTTTAGATTCGGTGTATCTGGCGGGTGCCGATTTGAATGGGAGCGGGGTCGAGCAACATGCGAAGTGTATTGAGCGTAGCTACCAGATGCTTAGGCTTTTGGATACGGCGGTGGAGGTGTTAAGGAATAAGCATAAGAAGGGGGAGGCGTTTTATTGGTTGCTGTATTATTCTTTTTTGTCTCCACCGCAACTTAGGAATGTTGAGGAGATAATTGAGAAATTGCGACCGCATATTAGGGATATTAGTTTTAGAAGTTAGTGTCAAGTAAACGTTGGCAATTTTTTTCTCATACAGTTTTCTCAATAACCAGCCATGCTCCACATTTTCTTTCGCTCTCCGCGTAGTGCCATTTCTAAGCCTACCATATGACCCATTAACGGATACTCGTAGCCTTTGCCACTCTTTGTTGGCATACTGCCAGATAAGATGATTTTTTCCTCTGACTCGTTTACGACATCTACTGAAAATATCGGTTTCTTTATCCGTTCGGTTACTTCGCTTAGTCTGCCACAGCATTTCTTTGATAAGATTTTCGACAGGTTGTTTCCTCCCGCCCTGCTCCAACTTGTATGATTATGCTTCATGCGTTTCGCTATCACACTCCATACATGATTTTCCATTGTCCCCATACTTCGGTATTCTAAACCGTCTGGATTCGCGGGCAGATTTATTCCTCGTTCCTGATAAGGGATCAAGCCTTCTTTATTATTCGTAAAATATTTATACAAGCCTTCTACTTTTTCGATTTCCTGATCATCACTCAGACTGTCCTTATATATCCTTAGATAGCTAAACATTTCCTCAATCGCATTTTTATTAAGTAATTCCTGAACCCGACGCGCGGCTTCTCTATGGGGAATGTTTTCTTTGACCGCTTTATTTTTATGGAACGGATCCAACTGATAATGAGTGCTCTTATCCTTCACTTTCCTGATCCATGATGCGCCATCGGCATTTAGCAGCCTTACATCGGTTTCAGCCAGATTATACTCTTTTGCGATCGCTGCTTCCCGGCGTTCATGAAAGTCTTTGGCATCAGTAAAACCCGCGGTAATCACTTTCCCTTCTAATGCGTATCGCTCTTTCCCTGTCTTCTTCCACCCGGCATAAGCTATCGCTACTTTCATCTCTGCACGGCGATGACCTTGTTTTTTTCGATCCCGACCTTGAAGGTTTAGGTACACGCCATCCGCTTCTTCAAACAAAACGGGGGCTTCTTTTTCTCCAGTGACTGTTCCCGCTTTATGGGCTTTTACTAACTTCTTTTCTTCTTCGTCCACTTTTTTGCCCAGTGACTGAATGACATTCCAGACTCCCATCGCACTGATGCTCTGACCAGTCATTTCCGATACTTTTTTTGCGCATTCCCGGTAGGACATTTCGGTGATCCCAGAGACTAAATGCTCAGTCAGGTAGGTCGATATTGTGCCGATATTTTCTAATTCCAGGGTTTCGTCCAGAAGGTACACATATCGTTTTCCCACCTCAGGCTTTTGTATTTCATAAATGGCACGGTGATATTCTACTTCACCATATATAGTCTTTATAGTCGTTTTTCTTTTACCCTTATGACGGTAATAGCGTTTATCCCGCTTTTCCATCAATTGTCGATCGTATTCTTCCAATAATTCTTTCGTATATTTTCTACTGGCTTCACAGGATCTTTGAAAAATAATTTTCTCTAACTCCTTGAAAGTAAATCCATTTTCCTTTATCATAGTATCCATCATACAGTCTCCTTTGTTTTTGTCGCAAACTAAATAATAAGGTATTTCTGTATGATCGGGAAGATGTTTCGGCATCTTCCTTTTTTTATTGCCAACGATAATTATACTCTAAGGTTTTAGAACCTATTATCGGAGACGGAAGGAGGTGGTTGATGCGTTGAACTCGGTGCTGTGGGGGTATACGGCGAGGGAGGAGATTGGGATATTTGAGCGGTTTTTTCCGGCATAAGAAAATTAAGAAGTGGATATCTAGAAATAAATATTATATATGGTGACAAATAAAATTTTAATGATATAATAATGATATTAACAAATGGAAAGGAATGTCCAAACATGAGACATATTAAAAACGCAGTATTATGGATGGTTTCAACTTTTATATTACTTTTGTCAATATCACTTTTTTCTTCCTCTATGCTCGCAAGCTTATTTATTTTGCTTGTTGCGATTGGATCTAATCCATTATTCACTAAATTCTTGCGTGATAAGGGGATTAAGATAAAGAAGCTAATATCTATCCCAGTACTTTGTATATTATTTATTGCCGGGGTAATGGCGACGCCAACTAATGGGCAAGAGGAGGATATTGCGGCTGCAGGGGATTTTGTGCCGGAATCAATTATTGAATCGGATACCGAAGTGATGACTTATGAGGAAGAAGATATTGGTAATCAAGATGCAGAGCCTTTGATTGAAGAAGCGTCTGTTATGCCATATTCACAAGAGGAGCAAACCGATTCCGAAGTTGTGGATTCAGAAATGGAAGTACACATTATTGATTTAGGACAAGGCGATGCGACATTGATTAAGAGCGGTGATGGCATTATTTTGATTGATACTGCTGAAAGTACGATGGGAACAGCAATCCAAAATTATCTTAATAAGCAAGGTATCACAAAACTTGATTATCTGATATTAACTCATCCGGACGCCGATCATATTGGTTCGGCACCAGTGATTATTAATAAATTTGAGATAGATAATATTTTTGTATCCGATTTTGAAAAAGATAATCGAACCTATCAGAAACTCGTTGAGGCATTGGATTATAAGCGGATAGTGCCGATCATACCGGATATTGGTAGTGCATATATATTGGGTGAGATTAGTTTTACTATTTTGGCTCCCACTGAGGATTATACCGATCCCAATAATGCTTCAATTGTATTAATGGTGAACCATAGTGAAAATTCATTCCTTTTTACTGGTGATGCTGAGGCAGAGGCAGAAGCAGATATTCTGGATAGCGGTAGTAGTGTTGATGCCGACGTCTATAAGGTGGGACATCATGGTAGTAGCACCTCCTCTTCGGGTGTTTTTCTGGAAGGTATTTCGCCGGAATATGCGGTGATAAGTTGCGGTGAAGATAATTCGTATGGGCATCCCCATGCAGAGATACTTAATAATCTTCGAACGATGGGGGTGATAGTATTTAGGACGGATGAACAGGGTACATTGGTGGTAAGTAGCGATGGTGAAGCACTTTCATGGAATATTGTTGCATCGGTCAGTTGGATAGCGGGTGAACCAACCCAGTCCTCGCAACAAACGGCAGAAGTTGATGACGGTAACAGTAATAGCGAGAGAGACAGTGTCACAAGTAGTGTATTTAGTCCAGTTCGGGAAATGCCGGTAAAAACAGAAATACAACCGGAACCGGTGATATCGGTGGTTATCACTGCGCAACCCTTACCAACAGAAGAGCCGGTTATAATTGAGGAAGAACTAGTGCCCGAATCATCGGGCGAGTTTTATGTTCTTAATGTGGAGACTAAAAAATTCCATATACCGAGTTGCAGTTACCTTCCGACCACCAATAGGCAGGATACGAATATGAGTAGGGAGGAGGTGTTGGCACAGGGGTATGTTCCTTGCAAAAGGTGTAATCCGTGATAATTCTTTGGTGAAATTGAAGAATCATAATTAAAGATGATATAAGGAAACTTAATTATTACCGATAACTGTTGTTGCATAAATGATCAGGAAAGAGGTGTTCATGATGAAAGAACGAGAAGGTGTACTGGAACTTTGTAGGAAGATAATTAATGATAGTAAAGAAATTATTGGCAATGATGAAAATCACGAGATGATACGCAAGGTTGCGGAGTTGATTAATAATAGAGCAATGGAGATTAATGATATATGCAGTATAGAGAAATACAATTTGTTTTTTAATGGTACGGTTGGGGAGGGTAAAACCTCAGCAATTTCGAGTATGTTTAATTTGCTTGATAAGGATGCAAAGAAAAAACAAGAAATTACTCTTCTGAAAACATCTCCGGGAAGGACGACACCGTGTGAAACTGAGATTGTACAAAGTGACAGCGAGACAAGCATAATCACCATTGTTAGACTTGATGAGGAAGAATTCAAAAATATACTTAAGGACTATTGCCATCACTTTTATGATAAGAAAATTACATTACCAGAAGAATGCTCAAGGATAATTGATAATATGTTGGAATTAAAGTTATCGGATACTCAAGAAGAAAAACTGAAATGTCTTATAGAGAGGTTTAAACCTGAGGAGGATAGTGCTGAAGCAATTTTTAGATGTTCTATTGAATTTATTGGTCATAAAAATAGAAATACGAACGAAATAGATTTGAAGACAAATAATTTGAAAAATAATCTAAAAAAGACACTTTCTGACATTGGTAGTGGTAAGCGTAGGGATTGCCCATATCCTCAAAAAATAATTATTAGTATTGCAAAGAAAGATTGGATTTTAAACATCCCAAGTTTTATTGATAAGGTTGTTGATACAAAAGGAATAGATAGTCCTGAACGTAAGGATATTCAAGATGCAATGAAAGAAAGGAAAAATATCATTATCATGTGTGATAATGTGAAAGCAATTGCGGGCAATGAAAATGTTCTAAGTATAATGAGAACTGTACTAATTAAGGAAAACAGAGATGATTTGAACAGAACATTCTATCTTGGTTTGGAACAGGGCAAACAGTTAAGTGATGCTGATGAAGAAAAAAATGATAGATTTGATGGTATGAAAATCAAAAAAACGCAATGCCTAAATAAACTTCAGTCAAATAATATTAATTTTAATGAAAAAAACATTCTGTTTTTCAATGCATTTAAGGGTATAGAAATAGTTAACGATTCTGATATTTCTACGTTCAATGAAGAAGAAAATGCTAATGAGGTCAATAGATTATTAAAGGATTTATATGACGGCTTAGAACGAATGTACCTTGCGTACAGCGATGAGTTATCAGAGTTATTGAAAAACATTAATTCCTTAAAGCAAAATAAAATATCCGACAAGACTTTTGCAAATTTCGCAAAGGTTCAGGCTATTGTTAATGACTTAAAGGATAAAATCAAGCAAGAATATGATATAATTAATTATATTGGAGCAGATATTGATAATAGACATGCTGGTATAGTTAGAGCCATGGTGAACCGTTATGGGTCTTATGAAGGGTGTAATATTTATGAGATTTCCGAAAAACGAGGAGGCGAGGAGTTTGCAACAATTGTATTGCGTTCAAAGGAAGAATTGATAGGGTCAATTAAAGGAATCTTTATTGATAATGATGAAATAGAAGATATTTGCATGAAGACGTTAATTTCGAAAATAGAGAGTGAATACCTTTTAGCATACAGGAAAAACCAAAAATTTTATTATAAACGTGTTAATCTAATTATGAATAAAACGACACCGTGGGAAAAACCACGTACATATTGGGGTGATGGGGGAGAAAATTATAGAAAGCGAGTCGTCAAAGATATTGAAGAATATCTAAAAGCGCGTTTAGTTAAGCCGTCTGAAATTTGCGAAAATTTTTTTAAGTGTATATCAGATTTTTTGATTTTTTGAATCAAGTTAACGATTATATTTATTGAGGCTCGGGAATTGGAAATGAGAGCCGAATATGAATCAGAGATGAGAGCAAACATGGACTGGTATTGAGTATTCGCGAAAGTAACAAAGACTATTATATAAAACGATAGGAGATATGTTTTATGGCAATAGCTCAAGATGCATTTTGTATTCCAGATGATATTGCAACAGGATTAGATAAAGGGCTGTATCTTAGGATTGGTAGCGTAGTTCGCCATGCTGTTGGACCAAACAAAGGTCAAATTGTGAAACACCTTCAGCCAATTAATATCAAAGCAACCGATAAGGCAAAGGGTATGGGGGTAAAGGCTTTTCAGTTTGTAAAGCAACACAAAAAAGGTACTATTATAGTTGTGGTAGGTGAGGCTACTACAGGAATAGGAATATGGGCATATAACACAGTAAAGAATCGGGAGTTGAAGGTGGTAACTGATTTTAGAACTGCACTAAGTGTTTATATTGATGCAATTCGCAAAGGTGATATGGATATTGATAAAATCAGCCATTTGATGGAGTCTTTAGAAAAACTGAAAGAACATAAGGATTATGAGAAAATTAGCATTCAGTTAACCGCTGAAGAACTGGAATTATTGGTTGGTAGAATATATGATTATACCATAAAGCTTGCAAATGATAATGAGGTAGAACTTACAGAAGATGAGCTTCATATTTCTGATACAGGAAGTACAGACACTATTTTTAACCTGCAGACCTATCTACAAGCTCAAAAACGAATATTTGAGGCGGCAGCATAATTTATGTAAAGAAATATTTTCAACGAGATTCCCCATCACTGGATATTACGGTGATGAGTTTAGACACAGGACTAGATGTCACTCATTGAAACAGTAATTTAGACATCAGATGATAGTTTAGGCTGTGATTTTGTATTGGATAGTTGTGTTGCCGATTTGATTATTGGTAGCAGGATGTGCAATATAATTGTTATACGGAGGATAAGAATTATGCTGGAGAATTTAAAGTCACTTAAGGATGATATGGTAAATAAGAACTGGACAATCTGCAGTTTTATTTTTCAATATGATTGGGGTGTCAAAAGGTCAGTGACCTTTGATATAAATTTGTACCTTGAAAATTTAACACGATATTCAAAAACATGGTATTTTTGGTATAATAGAATCATCAAAATTGGAGGTGATTC
>JAITWD010000171.1 GCA_031285465.1 Lachnospiraceae bacterium | reverse complement strand
GGCCCCTGCTTCCAATGGAGCAACCATCACCCGAAACGGTGCCCGGCTGGAATTAGCGATGCCCAACCAGATAAGAACCTATACCTTTATACCGGAGCAGAGTGGGAGTTATACCTTTGCAGCTTCTGATTATGGTACCGGTCAGCCGATGCTGGCATTGTATGAGGCCGGTGAAGAAATGCTGACCAGCGGAGCATTTGGCATCAGCTATGGGTTGACGGCCGATGCGACCTATTACATCGTCGGCGGATTGGCGAATGAAGCGATCGGCAGCTATGATCTGGCAGTAAATCTGGATTACGAACCGTGGGCGGAGGGAATCGCCTATACCACTGGCAAGATACTCACCTTCGGTACCGATGCCAAGGGCGAACCGGTCCGTTATATCGTTCTCCAGGCCCACACCAGTGCTTCCCATTGGTTCCCCAGTAGTACGCCGTCGCTCTACAAACAGTTGGAGGTTCCCCGCTGGACACAGCCACTCGGGGTCACCGATGCATATAATACCGGTGATAAAGTGGAATATACTGGTGCGCTCTGGATATCGTACATTGATGCAAATGTGTGGAGTCCGGGGGTTACCGGCTGGTCGGTTTATAATGGATCATTGTGAAGATAAGGTTTCATTTTGAAATTCATAATTGACGGCTAAATAGGGTTGATAATATTTTGGTTTGAGAACACACGGGTTTGTTTGAATACCATTTAGTGAAAGAAAGTGCAGATATCATGGCACTTTCTTTCTTTTTTACTTCTATTCGCATCCATTAGGATTCAAAGCATCAATATCAGAAATGTCGCTAAAATGGAACTTAACAATCCAAGCGCCACCATCTGTGCGGTTTGCTTATTGCTTCAGCGCGAGCCGGCCGAAGCATTTATCTCCGATCCAACGCCAGCGAACACAGAAGATTATCCAACGGTGATCTCAGAGAGTGAAGAAACGGTGGTCGAATTAAATCCGCCGGCGGATGAAGCGGTAGTAACGCCACCGGTTGAACCGGTGATGCAGGGGGAGGTGAGTGATCCGAATAAGATGGTAGGGGATATGTAGTTTATACATGATACCAAAATAGAATAAGAATATTAAGACCGTCACCTAATGAAGTGACGGTTTTTTAATGAATTTCGTTGATAATTGTTAATGGGTAACCAGCAGGAGTTTAAATTAGATATGATTATTACAGAGTATACGTGTGCTCAAAAAAATTAAAAAGAAAGTGAAAGGGGAATGAATTATGTATTGTTTACCAAAAAGAAACTGTATGCCATGCTATTGCTGTGAATCTTTTAATGGATGTAGAGGATGTGGATATCATTCTCGGCCACAAGAATGTAGTTACGAAGAATGTTGTGGCAATGCAAATGACAGCGCAAACGATAACACTGGTAATTATCCGACGATTGGTGAGAATGGGAACTGGTTCATCGGTGGTGTTGATACCGGAGTTAGTGCTAAGGGAGAACAAGGTGAGACAGGCCCTGCCGGACCGCCAGGATCACAGGGACCATCGGGTGATCCGTGCCGTTGTGATAGCTTAACCATCCCGATCCAAAAAACCATTGATATTGTGGATTTACAGAGCGAAATTGATGCGCTACCAAAGTTGCTGATGGCGGATGTGAAATTTATCATCAATCCCGGTACATACGATGGCGAAATACTTATTGAGCGATTTAGCGGTTCAGGCAGTATTACTATTCATGGGGCTAATGCGGTTGGTGTGACTACACACAATATTATGAGGTTGATGATTTTTAATTGTAGTATTCCTGGTGTTTTTATAAGTGGCTTGACATCAACGGCCACAAGTGATTTATGCTTTGATCTGTGCTATAATACTGGTATTGTTGAATTTACGTATTGTAATGCTATTGCAGGCACGGCAGATGCTCATAAATTTTATGGAATATGCGCAATGAATAGTAGGCTGCATGTTAGAAATTGTAAAATATCAAATAAGCATGTTGCCATACGCGTTTATAGGGCAGATGCATTTGTAATAGATGCAGACGGCTCAAATAATAGAGTTGCTTATGTCGCTGATTATGCGGGAACGATCCACAAGATAACTACTGGTTCTTTATCTGGTTTGGTAATAGATGAAAGAACCAGGAGTGGACTTATTATAGGTCCGAATGGCGCTAATGTATAAGACCTAGTCAAGCCACAAAAGGATTATAGTAATTGGTTTAAATCAGAGCTCGATCACTAAATAAAAAGTGACCCGCTCTGATTTTTATAATTTAAAAATTAAAAAAATAAAGCCTCATAGTTTCATTTTTACCCCATTTCCACCCTATTTTGAAAGGATGGGTGTTTTTAAAGGTTAAAGCACAGGGAATGTGCACTTATAGGACAAATTATCTTGTGGCAAGACGAACACATGGCGATAAAATGCTTTGTAACGCGGGGAGAAAATAAGTTTTATGTTTGATAAGACGATTTGACATATTGCATATAAACTGGTAATATATAATAAATGACATAAAATGGTAAAAATCGTCAGTCTGCTTATGATATTACAATTAGTAATAAGCAAATCGTTTTCCGGTTAAGGAACAATAGGCAAATCTTTATCGCTCAGAATGAGGAGGAAACCGCTATGAAGAAAAAGATCATAAGAGCCACGTTACTGTTCGTATTTACAATTTTTCTTGCCCTGTCAGGGAATCCATTAAACCTAAGTGATAATATGGTGATCATGGCTTTGGCGGCGGATATACCAGACCTAAAGCCGGGACCATTGCCCGAAAGTGTGGATCTGAGTGTCGATCCATTAAATAAGGCTAAAAAGAGTCCATATTTTCCGGAGATAGGCAATCAGGGCAATTGGGGTGCGTGTGCATCATGGGCGACCACCTATTATCAGTATTCATATGCGGTAGCATCAAAGCTTTACCCCGATGAATTGAATGCCCAGGGAGAGTCCGACTATGTGTTCTCACCTAAATGGACATATAATTATTTGAATCCGACCGGTGATGAAGAGATCACAGGGACATCTGAGAGCGATAACTATCATATATTACAAACAATGGGCGCGGCAAGATGGTCGTCATTCTCGTATGCGACAAGTAGACCGGGGGCTAACAATCTGGAATGGTGTGATGATCCGGAGGAGCGACGGCAGGCATTAGAAACAAGGGTGTCGGCTTATTACCGGGAAATTTATGGAAGTCCAGCTAACCTGACCCCGATTAGCGGTTACCAGGATCCGGACCTGGATAAAATGAAAAATCTTTTAAATAGTGGATATATCATTCAGATCAGTACTGATGATTTTGATGGTTGGTATAGTCCGAATGGATGGGGGACAAAGGACATCATAAATGAAGGATATGGAGAAGAAATCGTCACCCAACTGGTTGATGCTCCGGGGAGATTTAGTGGTCATGCGGTGGTCATCGTCGGTTATGATGATAGCATAGAATATGATTTTGATCATAATGGTATAATTGAAGAGTTTGAAAGAGGTGCCTTTAAAATAGCTAATTCTCATGGACTTACATATGGTAATAGAGGATTTATGTGGATCATGTATGATGCGATGAACAGAGAATCTAATTCGGACGCTGATGCTTACAATCAGGTAAATAGGAAAGCAATATTTAGTGATTATGCATACCATTGGATCAAGGTGGCGGAATATGACCTTAACTCGACCGTAGAAATTACCCTGACTGGTGCCAAGCGGGATGATGTCATGATCCAGGTTGGCTCCCAAAGGGTTATCGAGCGATTAGGCGGTCCATACTCTTTTAACGGCAAGAAGGGAACGGTTTCAATGCATACCTTCCTATTCGATATCGGCGATGAGAGTGCTCCCCTAACGGTTAAAATAGGAGATCTGAACGATAATGAATACCCGACGACGGTGGAAAGCCTTAAATTTATCAGAGATAATGTGACGAGTGCAGAGTATACGCCTAAGAGGCGTTTGAATGGGATAACGGCTACCTATACGGAAGGGACAATTAACACCGATCGAGAAAAAGCGAAACCCATTTATGCGTATGGGATACCGGAAATAGCGGAGGCGCAGGGGGTGACATCCACGCAATTGCAATATTATTATGTGGAGGCTTCGACCGCAGGAACCTATACCTTCTACAGTACTCAGAATACCGGCGATCCGTGCGCATGGTTATATGATGCTTCGTGGGCACCTCTGGGGGGCGGAGCATATGATGACGGCGGTTTGGGCCAAAACTTTAAGATTACCCGTGAACTTGCGCAGGGGGAGCGGGTTTACATTGCTGCCGGTTCTCCCGATTCAACACCGGCCTATTATTCGATTGCGGTAAATAAACTTGAAGCGGAGTTATTACTTGATACACCGGAAAGAGTGGAGCTGATCGGTAATCCTAAATATCAACCGATAAAAAGTTATGAGTTTACAGCCCCCTCGACCGGTTCATATGTTTTCACCGTCTCCGACCTGGTGGGAGGACAACTGATCACGATGGCAGCGATTACCGATATGGTGGTTACAAATAATTATAATTATCGAGGCAACGAAAAGGTCATCACCAGAAATCTTATCGCTGGAGAGACCATTTTCATCGAGGCCAGTGTCGGTTCGGGAATTACGACGACATACACTTTAACGGTTACCAGAAATATAACCCCCATCAATATCGACGAGTCGTTGCGGGTGACGCTCAGTGCGCCGGAGCATAAGGAATATTATAGTTTCACCCCGACCGAGTCAGGCTACTACATCTTCACCAGTTCTGGAGCGGAAATCACTGGAGGGGGATACGTAGATATTGGTGGCGGATCAATACCTAACTGGGTGCCGTTACCAACTTATATCACTGAACCGATGGGGACACTGTATGATTCGCAGAAGAGTCTGAAAGAACCGGTAAGCAGTAAAGAGATCGTGAGTGGTCCTTATGGAAAAAGCGATTTGGTGGTGTTATATTTACTGGATGCTGGAGAGGCCTATCTTTTTGAGGCGGGTGGTCGTGCGGATTCAACCGGTGCCTATACATTAACCCTGACCAAAGATACTACTATTTCGTTGGACGTGCCAGTTCGGGTTACAGTCGATCAGCAAGGTCAGAAAAGATATTATAATTTCACTCCGCAAAAGACCGGTACCTATATCCTCAAAAGTTCTAATCGTGAGATTAGCGGTGGCGGTTGGATGGATGCTGGTGGTGGAACAATCCCTTCGTGGGTGCCATTACCAACACATATTACCGAAGCGGTTGTTGTCCTTGATCGGTCAGATATGACACGAGTGGATATTGATCGCATGTATGAAAATGTAACCGGACCGTATGGCAGTAGCGATTTTACCATCTATTATACACTTGTTGCCGGACAAACTTACCATTTTGAAGCCGGATGCGTGACAACCGGTGCTTACACACTGACCTTAACTCAAGATACATCAGTTTCCAATGGCGCAACCATCACCCG
>JAITWD010000148.1 GCA_031285465.1 Lachnospiraceae bacterium | reverse complement strand
GGAGGGTGAAGAGAGAGTAATAATGGCAAAAACAGCAAAAACAGGCAGGCTATCCCCACCCTTAACCGTTCTAAAGGTAGCCCATCATGGTTCTCGTAATTCAAGCCACCAAGAGTTTATACAGCAGGTCAATCCGGTTATGGCGGTCATTTCAGCCGGGAGCGGCAACCGTTACGGTCATCCGCACAAGGAGGTGCTGGAACGGTTGCTGGAGCAGGGGACAAAAACCTACATAACCGCTGAAACCGGTGCGGTAATAATACGAACCGATGGCTGGCATCTGAGCGTTACCACCCAGATACAAGCGCAATAGGGCAGTGATAAAGTAAAAGCCAGCGCGATGACTAAAGGTTCTATATTGTCCAAAAAGCCATATAAATAATAATACATTACAGGAAAAAATTCTTAAATTAAGAAGGGAGAACAACAATGACAGATAAGGTAATTGAAAACAACCAGGTGGTGATCATGGGAGAGATCATGGGTGACTTTGAGTTCAGTCATGAAATCTTCGGCGAAGGCTTTTACATGGTGGATGTACGTGTGGAACGTCTCAGTGATTCGAGTGATATCATTCCACTCATGGTATCGGAACGGCTTATTAATGTGGAGGAGGATTTTAAAGGGCAGAGTATTATGGTGACCGGTCAGTTCCGTTCCTATAATCGGCATGAGGAACGAAAAAATCGCCTGGTTCTATCGGTTTTTGCCCGTGAGATTGAATTTGTTGAGGTCACTCCGGAGAACGTTCAGACCAATCAGATTTACCTTGATGGTTATATATGCAAGGAACCGATTTACCGGAAAACTCCTTTAGGTAGAGAAATCGCCGATCTATTGTTGGCGGTCAACCGGCCTTACGGAAAATCGGATTACATACCCTGCATCTGCTGGGGGAGAAATGCCCGTTATGCCAGTGGTTTTACCGTTGGAGAGCGTTGTGCGATCTGGGGGCGGATCCAAAGTCGTGAGTATATGAAGAAAATCTCTGAGGATCAGGCGAGTAAGCGGGTTGCTTATGAGGTTTCAGTCAGCAAGCTGGAACTGATGGAGGAACCTTAAGCCCTTTATGCTATAGTTACATCAAATAAAATATTGTGCAAAATGGCGGCCTTCACGTAAGTGGCCGCCATTTTTATTTATTCCGCCTGAAATAATGATCACGGTACTCCTTCGGCGTCATGCCGGTCGCCTTTTTAAAAACGCTGATAAAGTGGCTGTGCGACGAGAAGGCAAGATAATTGCCGATATCGGTGGGGGCATATTCCGAATATTTCAACAGATTTTGGGCGGCGTAGATTTTTTTGGCACGTACATAGGTAGCGATCGGGGTGGAGGTTTCTTTGCTAAAAAGCGCCGATAGGTAATTGGGGGTCAGTCCGAGATGTTGGCTGATAGCACCGATGGTTATTGCTGAATGTAAATGAAGGTGGATATAATCCAACGCCTTTAGGACATAAGGCGAATAAATACTATTTCGCTGTGACTCTCGCACTAACATGACTATTTTATGCAAGGCTTCACGATACAACAAAGCGATGTCGTCGATGGTACGGCATATATCGGCGGCGCTGATATAATGATCACTTAGATTATAGGCCTCTTCGGCGTTTACACCGCCCTCTATTGCATTACGGGTGGCAATCGTAAGGCAGACTACAAAGAGGTACTGTTTACAGCGCAAGGGATCACTTGATAAATGACTGGACCGGTTATTAATGAAAGACTCAACCATAGTATCAATGACATCATCCTTTCCCTCGCGAAGCTGACCGTACCGTTTTAGTTCAAGGTCATAAGGATGGTGCGGTTGTTCGTATTCACGCTGGGTGAAGGCGATATCAGTGAGTATTTTGTTGATGTTTCTTTCATTGTCTGCCATCTTTTTATCCTTTGCCAAAGTATAAATATGATATTTATAGTATAAATCTAATATATCATCCCGTCAAATTAAGATATTATTAACCTATGACCTTTTATCCCCCATGCCATAATAGAAAAAATATAAAAGTTTTACTTCAAAGGCGAAATAAGTACAGCTAAAAGGGACAATCATATAAAGTAAGAATATTACTTATAAACCATACAATAAACCATACAAACAAAGAAAAAACCAAGGTAGAGAACAGGAGATGGACAGGTGAAATTTAAAAGAGCATTTTTGGTGGAAGCGGGCAGATTCGAAGTGATGGAGATCGAAGAAAATATCAATCCTAATGAGGTGATGGTTAGGATCGCCTCCTGTGGCATGTGCAATTTTGATCTGAATTTCTGGAATGGACGGTTAAATTTTTATGGTTTTCCCCACCGTTTAGGTCACGAATTTGCCGGAACGATCGTAGAGGTTGGCGAAGCGGTCACCAATTATAAAATTGGTGATAAGGTATCGGTATTGATGAGAGGGTTTGGTGGCTATTCGGAATATCGTGCCGTTGTGGCGGATCGGCTGCAAAGGCTGGCCGATGATATCGATCCCAAGTATGCGCTGGGTGAACCACAAAAGTGCATTATGACCGTCTTAAGGGCTATCCGGCCGGAAGCTGGCGATTATGGTGTGGTCCTGGGTTGTGGCCCGATGGGGCTATGGACCATCATGGGACTTAAGGGTAACTATCTGGGCGGCTTGATCGCTATCGACATTGATGATGAAAAACTGGCACTGGCTAAGAAATATGGTGCCACCCATGTGATCAATCCTCAAAAAGAGGATGTGATCGGACGGTTGGCAGAAATCACCAATGGACACATGG
>JAITWD010000147.1 GCA_031285465.1 Lachnospiraceae bacterium | reverse complement strand
ATCTACTATTGCCGTTGCCGGAAATCCATACTGTTCTTTTATCTGGGCTAATGCCGACTGTTCGCCCTGGCCTTTTTCCATCCGGTTAAGGGACACCACTAAACCGACCACTTGAACCTGCGCCTGCGCATGAATGATCGGAGCGGTCTCGGCGATCGATTGACCCGAGGTGGTCACATCTTCGATGATCAGCACCCGATCGCCATCCTTTAGGCGGCTGCCCAACAAAATTCCGGTGTCGCCATGATCCTTTACCTCTTTTCGGTTGGAACAATAGCGGATCTCCCGTCCGTACAGTTCACTGATCGCCATGGTGGTCGCCACCGTCAACGGGATTCCTTTATAGGCCGGTCCAAACAATACGTCAAAATCAAGACCATACTTATCGGCGATCGCCTTGGCATAATATTCGCCCAGCTTACGTAACTGGGCACCGGTCACATAACCACCGGCATTCATGAAAAAGGGCGAACGACGCCCACTCTTTAATGTGAATTCTCCAAATTTTAATACCTGCGAGTCGATCATAAATTCGATAAATTCCTGTTTGTAGCCTTCCATCCAAATGCTCTCCCATCACCTTTTTCGCTCTTTATATCTGATTTAGATTAAAATTTGTAACTATGAAGGTATTTAATAGTCATACATTCTGATCCGATCTTCCGTCATTCCCGATTTATCCTAATCCCCATGCATTTCGCAGATTTTATCTGCGAAACTGCCTAAATAAAAATTTGAAAAATCTTTGATTTTTCAAACTATCGCCTGTGTAATATCCGCGATCATATCCTCCACCGCGGCCCGCGATGCCTCCGCGAAATTGGCTTCGCCATAGGCACTATAGCTCGCCTCACGAAAAGCGGCAATGATCCCCCGCGAAGAATTAATGATCGCACCGCTGCCATCCTGATTGAAGAAGTGTGCCAGATCGGCCCCTCTACCGCCTTGTGCGCCATAGCCCGGCACCAGGATCAAGCTCTTAGGCATTACTTTACGTAATATTTTACCCTGTTCAGGATAGGTCGCACCGACCACCGCACCGACATAGCTATATTCATCGCCCATATGATCGGCACCCCATTCGGCCACCTTTTCCGCCACTATCTCATACAATGGCTTGCCATCAACCAGACG
Source organism: Lachnospiraceae bacterium (assembly GCA_031285465.1). Classification (GTDB taxonomy): domain Bacteria; phylum Bacillota; class Clostridia; order Lachnospirales; family Lachnospiraceae; genus UBA935. Next base: position 3,930 of record JAITWD010000147.1, on the reverse strand, counting down.
ATCCTGAAATTCCTCACTGCTGGGATTGGAGGTTTTTACTAGTACAAAGATACCTTTGCCCTCCTTTTTGCCCACTTCAATAAATGGTTTGACTCCGTCCGAGCCCATGTAGGGATTAACGGTGACAAAATCCTCATTAAAGCCGTAAAAGCTTTGGCTGCCGACCTGTGCCTGTCCCATATGGCCGATCGCATAGGCTTCGGAAGTGGAGCCAATATCGCCCCGCTTAATATCACCGATGATCACCAGACCTTTATCCCGACAATAATCAATGGTCCGCTGAAAGGCGCGTAGGCCTTCGATACCAAACTGCTCATACATGGCAATCTGTGGCTTAACTGCTGGGATCAGATCGCTGATGTGGTCAACGATCGCTTTATTATATTGCCAGATAGCCTCTCCGGCTCCGGCCAGGGTCTCTCCGTATTCGGCGAATGCCTTGGTTTTAATGTGTCCGGGAATATAGTTCATCATCGGATCCAAGCCCACCACTATCGGGGCTTTTGTCTGTCTTATCTTCTCCACCAATCGGTTGATCATGCTAATAACCATGCCTTTCCAGTACCTGCAAGCTTTGGGCCGCAGGCACAAGCTTTCGTTTATCTTTTTATATTAAGGAAAACGCTGCTTTAATCAGTCTTTCCTACGGTTAGCCGATGGGATTCCTTTTCGGCATAATGCCTAATATTTGAGGCATTTACATACTTTTCATAATGCTCGCCCTGCACGACCACCAGGGTCGGTGCCTGCATCACCTTGTAACGGGTCGCCAGCTCGGTGTTCTCCTCCGCGTCGATCACCATCACCTTCATCTTGCTTAAATAGCTTTTGGCCAGTGCGCAGTTGGGGCAGGTCTTAGTCGTAAACAGATAGGCGGCATGATCCGGTCGTTCCACCGAGACGGTTACCTCCTCGCTGTGACTGGACAAGGTGACCATACTGGTGACCGGCTGCTTGATCGCTGAGCGCTCCGGCTCGTATTCTACCCGGTTTTTGTACTCCTGCTGTTTGCCGTCATTCCAGTTCTGGATGGGACGATAATAACCGGTGATCCGGCTGTATACCTCGGTCCGCTGCCCACAATGGGGGCATAACCGCTGTTCACCGACAAGATAACCATGCGCCTTACAAATCGAGTAGGTCGGCGACATCGTATAATAGGGCAGCTTGTAATTCTCGGCAATAGTACGGATCAGGCTCGCCGCCGCCTTCCAGTCGGGCAACTTCTCACCCAGAAAGGCATGGAAAACCGTCCCCGATGTATAGAGGGTCTGAATGTCATCCTGAATATCCAAGGCATCAAAGATGTCACAGGTATAATCCACCGGCAGATTGGAGGAATTGGTATAGTAGGGAACATCACCCTGTTTGCCGGCTGTCTTGATGGTCGGCCAGCGCTTCTTGTCATGCTTCGCCAAACGATAGGTCGTACTTTCCGCCGGTGTGGCTTCCAGATTATATAACCCGCCATACTCTTCCTGATAATCGGACAACCGGTTGCGCATATGATTGAGAACCTCTTTGGTAAAATCCTGCGTTTTCTTTTCACTCATGTCGGCGCGCAGCCAATTGGCATTTAATCCCACCTCATTCATTCCGATCAAACCGATCGTGGAAAAATGATTGTCAAACGAACCCAGATATTTCTTGGTATAAGGATACAAACCCTCGCTCAGAAGACGGGTGATCACCCCCCGCTTCACATGCAGTGACCGGGCAGCAATATCCATCATCCGATTAAGACGGGCATAAAATTCATCCTTATTGGCGGCAAGATGAGCAATACGGGGCATATTGATGGTTACCACCCCGATACTGCCGGTGCTTTCCCCCGAACCGAAGAAACCGCCGGTCTTCTTACGTAACTCCCGCAGATCAAGGCGCAAGCGGCAACACATACTCCGCACATCACCGGGATCCATATCAGAATTAATAAAATTAGAAAAATAAGGAGTTCCATATTTGGCGGTCATTTCAAAGAGCAAACGATTATTTTCATTGTCCGACCAGTCAAAATCACTGGTAATGGAATAGGTCGGGATCGGATATTGGAAACCACGGCCATTAGCATCCCCCTCGATCATAGTCTCAATAAATGCCTTGTTGATCATATCCATTTCTTTTTTACAATCACGATATTTAAAGTCCATCTCCCGACCACCGACAATGGCGGATAACTCGGCAAGATCGTTCGGCACGGTCCAGTCCAGGGTAATATTGGAAAAAGGTGCCTGGGTGCCCCAGCGACTGGGGGTGTTGACTCCATAAATAAAGGCCTCGATACATTTCTTAACCTCACGATAGGAAAGGTTATCGACCTTGACAAACGGCGCCAGATAGGTATCAAAAGAGGAAAAAGCCTGCGCACCCGCCCACTCATTCTGCATGATACCGAGGAAATTGACCATCTGGTTACACAGTACCGACAAATGGGCCGCCGGTGCCGAGGTGATCTTACCGGGCACCCCGCCCAGTCCTTCGGTGATCAGTTGCTTCAATGACCAGCCGGCACAATACCCGGTCAGCATCGACAGATCATGAATATGGATATCGGCATTGCGGTGCGCTTCATCAATCTCCTGATCATAAATCTCACTCAGCCAGTAATTGGCGGTCACCGCTCCGGAATTGCTGAGGATCAAACCGCCTACCGAATAGGTCACCGTGGAATTCTCCTTGACCCGCCAGTCCTCTATTTTAACATAACTATTAACAATCTCTTTGTAATCAAGAATGGTGGATTTCATATTGCGGATCTTCTCCCGCTGCTTACGATAAAGAATATAAGCCTTAGCTGCTTCAGCATATCCCGCCTGTTCCAGCACCTTCTCCACACTGTCCTGGATATCCTCTACCGATATCCCGTCATCTCTGACCTTGTCCTGAAAATCAGCCGTCACCCGTAGCGCCAACAAATCAACGATATCATTGTTGTAACGCATATCGGTCGCGTTAAAGGCCTTCATAATAGCATCATTAATCTTGGTCAGCGTAAATTCTGCTATCTCCCCGTCCCGTTTTACTACCTGAAACATCGCTTACCTCCCAAACCTTGTTATCTATTTCTATTTAACCTTTCAAGTTTGCCACTTCCAGGCACAAACAGTATCTGAAATCGACACATAAAATCGACCAATTACTTTGAACCTCAAAATTAAAGCCAACAATATAATCCTACCATCCCCCCTAATAAATGTCAACCGCCAAACACAACATATTGTGTCCTCACAAAGCAAACACCAAGACATATTGTATTCATCAGCAGTACAACTACCACTCTCTCTTAGCGTAAATTAGCCCTATATCATTCACCTTCCCCACATAAAATGTACGCAGCCGAAAACAACCACCTTCGTCTGCGTACATCCTGTCTACTTCATCTTAAAAGTATCAATTTTCCTAAAATACCACTCTATCCGACTTTGCTATGATAAAAAAGATTTATCCCGGTAACCGATCACAAAGCTAAAAACGCAAAACCAACCGCAACTAAAAAGAATATTAACCAGTCGGCTACCGTTATCAATGTACACACCAGCACCTTGACCTTGGTCGACCATTCGCTACGGGACACTGCCGAACACAAAGCAATACCGGCCAATGCCAGGGCTATCGGCAAAAACCCACCCAGATTAACAATCGGGATCAGCAGACACAATATTACAAACACGATCAACCAATCGGGCCGCTTTTGATACGGCTTGCCACTTTGCAGATATACATCATTAACAACAACTTCCGGCTTACCCTTAACAACAACAAGACGAGCATTAATGTTATCGAAGGTAAAAGGCTCATCAAAAGACATCAGTGAACTCATGAATCCGGCTTTAACCACCGTTTCAACCCCGTTAGTAGTAACAACATTTTTTCCTTTGACCCTCTGGTAGGAAATGTCATAGCGCTTGCCATTTAATTCTCCTGACCACA
>JAITWD010000113.1 GCA_031285465.1 Lachnospiraceae bacterium | reverse complement strand
CAATCGATTATTGTAGTCAATAACAGTAATGGCGAACGGTCCAAAGAAATTACCGTATGGCCTCTGGGTGTTCCCCGAGAAAGCAAGATGGAGCGTTTGATTTTGACTACCGAAGAGGGATATACTACTGATAAGGAAGAAATTTTGGTGGAGGCGGGCAGAATCAATGTTACCCTTTCCAAATATTCGGCAGTGGTTATCCGATTTCATGATGACACAGTGGATAGCGATGACACTACTCCGATCGTAATACAATAAACTAAATGATTGAGCTGATTAAAAATAGATGCTAAGTCTCCGTCTCGTATAATACACGCGACGGAGACTTAGCATTTTTATAATGCATTTGAGTATAAAATATGGTATACTTTGTATTGATTTCATCCAACCATCTTAATATAAAATGGATTCATAATAGGAGTCAGTATGAAAATAAGACACAAATTATTATATTTGTTTGCTACAATAATAGCTTTGATATCGGTCTCATTAACGCTGGTTCCTGCTAAACCGATTAGCGCCAGTCCATACTTGCCCAGTCTTAAAGTTGCCGTCAACGAAATGGACACTATTTTGACCGAGCGGATCGTTAACGAAGTGCTCGGGCGTTGTGGCTATCAAATGACCACATCGGCCTATCTACCGGCGGCGGCAGTAGGGGAGGTGGACCGTGGTGAAGCCGATATTTTGGCCTTGCAATTTCCTGGATTGGAGGAAGAGTTCCCCAACCTGATCCGGGTGCCGGAAAGTTATAACGGGATTGAATTTCGCGTTTATGCGAGAAAAGATCGTAATATGACCATTGATTCCTGGGAAGATCTGGCGGGGATGAGAATGGTTGCGCCGAATGGCAGTTATTATACCGAAGCCAATGCGGCGCCATATACGACCGATCATACTATGGCGGACAGTTACGATGAGGTATGGAGCGCACTGGCACTTGATCGAGCCGATGTGGCGGTTTTGCAGATGTCTTCCGACTGTAGTATGGCTATTCCGGCAGGGATCAAGTCGGTGGGGATGACCGAGGTAACCGAGGGGTTTATGTATGTAAATGAAAAACATGCCGGATTAATACCGATCCTCACACAAGCAATAAAGGAAATGAAGAATGATGGCAGTATTGATAATATCCAGGAAGGGATCGTGGAGAGCGATAAGGATACCATTGTTTATCTGTCTTCTTATCATAGTGGGATGCAGTGGGAAGCCAATGTGCAGGAGGGGATCATCAGTGCACTAGGTTCTACCGAGGCCTATGACCTATACAAGTTTAGTCTGGATGCACGTCGAACGGAGAATTTTGATGCTAAGCTTGCCAGTGTTGCGGAGGACATCCGGGTACTGTTGGTGGAGAAGCAGGTGGATGCTGTCGTTGTGTCGGACGATGATGCGATGAATTTTGTGATCAATAATTACTTGAAGCTCTTTGAGGGTGTTCCCGTAGTATTCTGCGGGGTAAATGGTTATGACCCGAATAAGCTTCAAGGGATATCGCAATATTTTACCGGTTGTGTAGAGTCCATTTCGGTTCGGGAGACGGTGGAGGAGATGGTGAGGCTATATCCGCAGACCGAGAAGATTTATATATTGAATGACTATAGTAATTCCGGCCGGGTCTGGAAGGCGGAAATCGATAAGCAATTAAGTCAGTTCCCACTATCGGTGGAGATTGAACACAATCGCAATATGACCAAGTTGGAATTAAAGGAATGGCTGGGCGACTTAGAAGAAAATACGCTGGTATTATTGGGTACATATATGACCGATGCGGTTGGGGCGTTTTATGAAGAGAGTGTTGTGGTGCAGGAACTGAGTGAGACACTGGATGTACCGGTTTTTGTCATGGTTGATTCTTATATGGGCAACGGTGCATTGGGTGGCTGTGTTGCCAATAGCACCAATCAGGGCGCGACGGCGGGGGCGATGGTCAGGCAGATTCTGAGTGGCCGTTCGGTAGCGGAGGTAAATAGTATATATGCTTCAGAATTTTTGAATAGCTGGATGTTTGATGCAAAGCAGCTGGAACGCTTTGGCATCGACGATGGCCGTCTGCCGGCGGGCAGTATAATGGTCAATGAGGAAACCAGTATTTGGGATTCACGTCCGGGGGAAATGCGGCTGATCATTTTGGGTTTTGTCCTACTGGCAGTGGTTATTATAGGACTGATCATGAAGGTGATATGTCTGGTCAGGCAAAGAAAGAAAATTCTGGACATAAGCCGGGAGAACAGTATGAAACCGGTGGAGCAGCATCCGGACTTTTGGGAGAGGGCAAAGGGTATTATTGACCTGATTTCGGGTAAGGCACCGCTTGCATTTTTTATAATGAGCGACGGGATTTTAATCCAGGTAAATGACTGTGCAGGTAAAGAAATAGGGATGAAGGAGGGTGACCGGATGGCGGACTTTTACCGTTCGGTAGCTGTATATGAAAGAGCTTTAAATATATTGGAACGCCAGGACTATTTGCGTGATGATATCACCTATTTTACTACGAGTGCGGGTGAGTTCCATAAGTTTTCGGTAAACTATTCATGGCTGGACATTAATGATTCGCGTTTGTTGCTGGTTTTTGCACAGGATATTGAGGAAAGTGAACGGCAGAAGAATAACCTGATACGCTCGCAGATGGATATGAGAGTGATTCTGGATGCATTGCCTACGGCGATCGGTATTATTGATAGTATTGAGATAGTGCTGGAATATGCCAATGATGCTTTTCAGAATATCTTTGGCTGTACGGCCGGTGAATATGAGCTCCGTCTTAACCTGTCCATGTTGATGGAGCGGTTTTATGCTTGCTGGCAGGGTAGTACGGTGGTGTTTGAATATGAAAATGACTATCTGAAGTCACAGGATATGCACTTGAAAATAAATGCGGCGCAAATCACCTTTCTGGGCAAACCTTGTATCGCCCTGATCGTGCAGTATGTTACGGTAGAGTTTAAGCAGGCACGCTATTTAGAGGAAGCTGCTAATAAAGAGAAAGAGGCCAATGCATTAAAGAGTATTTTTCTTGCTAATATGAGTCACGAGATAAGGACGCCGATGAATGCAATCATTGGTTTGTCGCAGTTGGCACTAATGAAAACTCAACAGGCGGAAAATCTAGACTTTTTTAGCAAGATCAATTCATCAGCAAAGAACCTTTTGACCATTATCAATGATATTCTTGATTTTTCGAAGATTGAGGCGGAAAAAATGGATTTCATTGAGGATGTATTCAGTCTTGAAGAGACCATCGTAAATGCATTTTTAGTGGCGACCGATCGGGTTGATGACAAGCCGGTGGAGATATTATTAAATATGGAGCCAGAGGTGCCTTATTATCTGGTGGGTGATAAGACCAGACTATGGCAGGTGCTGCGCAATATTTTAGATAATTCAGTTAAATATACCAATCAGGGCCGGATCACATTGACCGTTTCACTGGTACGGGAGGAAGATGAACAGGTAGTACTCAGCTTCCGGATTGAGGATACCGGTGTAGGTATGACCGGCGAGCAGGTGGAAAAGATATTTAAGCCCTTTGAACAGTTCCACAGGGATAACAGTAAAAAGGCCGGAACCGGTTTGGGGATGGCAATAACCAAGCGCCTGATCGATATGATGAGCGGTGAGATCGGCGTGATCAGTACGGTAGATTGCGGTAGCGTGTTTGTCGTGACGATTCCCTTTAAACGAGCAAATAATCAAAAGAGTATGCAGGATTTCATGACCGAAATGATCGGTAAGCAGTATGGTAAGTTAGGTTCGATCCTTTTAGTGGATGATGATGAGTATTCATTGGCTTTTATGGCAAATATTCTTAAGAATGTTAATATCAGTTCGGTGATGGCTGGAAACTCGACCGATGCCCTGGCACATGTAAAGGCATCAATAGAGAATAATACCCCCTTCTCGGTAATCATAATTGACTATATGCTGGGCGGCGAAAATGGTATTGAATTGGCAAAAGAAATTGGCACGATCTCGGGCAATACGAAGCTTTTATTGGTAACCGCGTACGCCAAAAAGATTCTTTCTCAAGATCTGGTAGAGGAGGCGGGGATAAAAGATATCATTGAGAAGCCTTATGTAGTTTCAACTTTCCTTCAAAAGGTATGTAATGTTCTTCCCCAAGCTTTGTCACTGCCCAAGGTGCGCAATGACAAGTATCCTAATGCGCGCATTCTGTTGTGTGAGGACAATGAGATTAACCAGATGGTGGTGGCCGGTATTTTGGAAAACTTTGATGTCGTACCGGTAATTGCCGGGGATGGTGCAGAAGCTTTGGAGAAACTGGAAGAAGAACCATTTGATTTGGTGTTAATGGACATTATGATGCCGATCATGGACGGACATGAAGCAACCAAGGCTATCCGACAAAGTGACAAGTCCTATAAGGACGTGCCGATTTTTGCAATGACAGCCAATGTTATGGCTGATGAGGTGAACAAGTGCTTTGCTGAGGGGATGAATGGTCATCTGGAGAAGCCGATCGATATTGAGAAATTTCAGGCGGTGCTGGAGAAATATCTATCAAAAGCGTGAAAGACGAGAAGTATTTCTAAGGCGTCAAAAAACGCCGCCTAAGAAATGCTAAGTCTCGTCTCGAAGAATGAATCAGAGATTCATTCTTCTGGCAAAATTTTACCTATTGTTTGTGTCGTTGAAGCGACATGTCTGAAAGTATAAAGGGACTAGAAGTAATTCTAAGATGGTATATCAATAGAATAAATATTTAGATTGTTATTATGAGTATTTAGGGGACTCGTCGGGTATCATCTGCCCGGCTTCTTTTAGTGCTTGAACGGCATTATCCTCCATCAGAGGCTTGCACAAATAAAAGCCCTGCATGACAGTATATTGGTTTTCCTTTAAGAATTGATACTCCGCGGCGCTCTCAACGCAAGATGCGATCATTTTCAATCCAAAGCCACTGATAAGTCCCATAATAGCGTGATTTATATTGGTCAGTCGTTCATCCCCCTTGTCGACCAGCAGGAAAGAAGAAGCAAACTTGATCGAATCAAGCGGAAACGCCAGCAAATGTTTAAAAGATGAAATTTGTCGGTCAAAATTGTCGAGTGCTACCATAATCCCATTGTCCTGTAGTAGCTTTATTTTATCCAGTGCCGATGTGACGCCAGACAATAATAGCGTTTCCTTGATTTCGATCTGTACGCTATTATGTGGCAGCTCATATTCATTCATCAAGCCAATAAAAGCCGAAACAAAATCGGGATGTTGCAGCTGTATTGCTGAAATATTGATAGAAACATAACCGTTGAAGGAACATTCGCTACGCAAACGGGCAATAAACCGACATGCGGATCTTATACTGAACAATCCCAGACGATGCATCAATAGATAATCCTTTTCGGCCACAGGGATAAATTCTCGTGGACTAAGCAGGCCCATTTGGGAATTACGTATCCGGACGAAGGACTCAAAACCAAGGATAGTCCTGGTTTCCACATCAAAGATGGGTTGGTACATAAAAAAGGTTTCACCATTATCGATACAGTCTTTTAGGAGATCGATTATCCGATTATGTCGCTCCATATTATGTCGCATTTTGGCATCATAGAGACAGTAGTGATTTTTGTTGTCTTCCTTGATCCGAGCCATGGCAATGTCTGCATTGGAAATCAGATCATGACTGTTGGTTGCATCCTTGGGGTAACAGGAAATACCAACACTGACGGTGACAAAGAAGGTTGAGTTGGCTAAAATAAATGGGGTACGCATTTCTTCCCGTACGACTAGGGCACTACGTATCATATCTTCGGAGCTACCGGCTTTTGATAGAAGAAACTCATCTCCACTTATCCGTGCCAGCAGATCAAAGCCTACCGCTGAGGAGGACAGTCGCTCGGCAACTGCTTTTAACAGAGCGTCACCGATATGGTGACCAAAAGAATAATTGATCTGGTTAAAATTATCAATGTCCAGATAAAAAATACCAAAGGGCATATTTTGCATGGTCAGATGGCTTATTTCGCGCTCAAAGGCGCTCCGATTTAAAAGACCGGTAATTTCGTCGTGTAGAGAGGCATATTCGTTTTTGTTCTTTTCTGCTTCCAATAATTTAAAGTGCGCTTCAAGATTGGTGATCATCGCATTATAATTGGCAGCCATTTCGCCAAATTCATTTTTTATGGAAAGGTCACATTGCTTATAGGAACCCTCCTTACGACCGGCGGAAAAGGCCTGAGTCAGTTTCTGCAATGGAGTGACAAATCGAACAGCAATACGGTAGCCGATAAAGATGGCAAGTAGCGTGCTGATGAAAAAAGCTACCAGAGTATATAAGAGCACATCATTTCGCTCGGAAGAAAATTCATAATAATCTTGGCGCAGTAACATTACCATGCCGATATCTGGTAGTACCTCATAATAATAAATCCGCTTAATACCATCCATGTCATCGGTAATAATGCCATGAGGTTCAATTGTTCCTTCTTTTGAAAGCTGCAATAAATCGATTAGCTTCTGAGAGGTCAGATAGGAAAGAAAAAAACGATGCTCGGGATGACAGATAATAAAATTGTCGGCATCAATAACGGACGATATGCCGGTTTCTGCAAAAATGACATTATTAGTGAAATCGCTAATAAAGTCGGTTTCGACAAAGGCGACCAGTACTGCTTGTAGTTCACCATCCGGGTTGCGGACTGCCTGGCTGAAGGCCAGATGACGTATCTCCGGGTTATCATTTTCGGTTAGGGGATTATGGACCTGGCTGGTAAATACATAGAAGGGATCGACTTGATCGACCACATTAATGAAATAATCATTATCGGACAGATCCATATTCACAGTGCTGTCAAGATAACCGACCACTACCTTTCCGTCTGGATCAAGCAGAACCAGATCATTAAAGGTTTCCAGAGTATCTATGTAATCATGAAAACGATCATTAACCCCTTCCTTAGCAAGCTGCAGATCATCGTCTGAGGCGTGCACATCATCCAAAACCCGTAAGTAGTCCTGAACACTCCAGCTGGAGGATAGTAACGCCACCTCGTCCTTTTTAAGCTCGATCATTTCTGACAGGGCAGTGGATGCGGTGTGGCTAATGGATGCAAGGCGGTCGATCCGGATGCTTTCGATGGCCTTTACGTTGACCAGCAAGGAAATGCCGGTGGTTAATGAGGTAAGTATCAGCGCAAAAAATATTATAAAGAGTAGCAGTTGCCTTTTTACTGTCATTTTCAGTCACCTCGATTATGAAAAATGTTGTCAAACAATACTTTTGTCAATTGGTTTCCATATAAAAAAATACTTATTGATAAATAATTCCAAATAGTTATTTATTTAGCGCTCAGAAAAGAAATCCCTATGCTACCATGTAAACAATAAATTTATTCTAGCATATCAAGTTCTATTTTTCCAGTAATTTTATTTAATAATTATCGCTTTTTCTATCGGATTTTATTTGACTATTACTATAAATGAGATTATAATATGTTAATATAGATTATGATAAATCTAACGGCAAAAAGGTGATGATTCAAGGAATTTTATGATGATAGTCTCTTATCATATGCATTGTTTTAAATGCATAAAAGTTTATTATTGTGGTAATGAAGTTTCCTTGTTACTGTCGATAAACAAGACTTAATCATATTACAGCCATTTATTGCAGATTGGTGGGTAATCATCAAATTCTTAGGAGAAGCTCTTTTGTTGCAAGGAGGAGAAAACATATGGATAGTACAGTACGCATTGACGTTGATAAATGTGTTGGTTGTAACTCATGTGTGCGGGTGTGCCCGGCACAAGAAGCCAATGTGGCCCGTTATGATGCCAATGGTGACCTGGTCATTACGATTAATGAAGACCGGTGTATTAAATGTGGTGCGTGTATCAAAGCCTGTGCTCATGAGGCCCGATATTTTATCGATGATACCCAACGGTTTTTGGCCGACTTGGCAAAGGGTCAGAGCATTGCCATTATTGTGGCACCGGCAGTCAAGATTGCTTTTGACGGCAACTGGCGTCATGCCTTGCAATGGTTGCGCAACAATGGGATAAACGGGGTCTATGATGTTGGATATGGCGCCGATATTTGTACATGGGCACATTTGCGTTTGTTGGAGAAGAAGCCCGATGCCCGGATCATTACCCAGCCCTGTGCGGCGATTGTTAACTATATAACCCACTATAAAAAAGAACTGATTCCCAATCTGTCCCCTATTCACAGTCCGATGTTATGTACGGCCGTCTATATGCGGAAGTATTTGGGTGTGACTGGAAAGATTGCTGCGCTTTCTCCTTGTATCGCTAAAAAGGATGAATTTGCCGAAACCAAGCTGATCGATTATAACGTTACAATGGATCAACTTAAGAAATATTTTATAAGTAAAAAGATCAACCTGCCGGAAATTAAGGTTTACTCCGAGTTTGAGTTTGATAAAGCGCAGGGTCTTGAAGGTTCGATCTACCCACGACCAGGAGGTTTGCGTGAGAATCTTTTGATACATAACCCTAATTTGGAGATAATCAACTCAGAAGGAATCCATAAAGTTTATGGGGATTTTGATGATTATGCCCACTGCAAGAAGGAATTCCTACCCAGTGTTTTCGATGTCCTTAATTGTGAATTTGGCTGCAATGGCGGTCCGGCCGTTGGACAGGAATATGATTGTTTCCGAATGAATAAGATTATGCATGATGTCGAAACCTATACCCGTAGTCAGCGAAATAAGAACAAGACCAGAAAAGGGCAGGATTTGCAGTTCCAGAGCTTTGATAAAGAACTGAAGCTGGAAGATTTCATGCGGACCTACCAGGCTTCTGCAAGTAAAATGATGATACCTACCAGAAAAGAGATCAACGACGTATTTACCTTACTGGGTAAATTTACCGAAGAAGATCGAAACTTCGATTGTCACGCCTGTGGTTTTGAGAGCTGTCAGGAGATGGCAACAGCGATTGCCAATGGTTTGAATGTACCGGAAAACTGCAACCGGTTTATGATGAATAAGGTACGAGATGAAAAAAGTAAGGTGGAAGAGGTCAATGAAGGTATCTTCAAATTGACCGGCGGTTTAGAGGATGCATTTAATGACTTGACAGGGAATATCGACCATGTTAAAGTGCAAGCAGATGATATTGAACAGCTAGGACAGATCAGCTACACAGAGATGGAGCAGATTGCGCTTCGGATGAAGAGTCTGGAAGAGTTGCGGAGCAAGATTTCCCTGGCTTTAACGGGGATTAACACCAGTGTGGCCAATTATGACCAGATGACCACCGACGTGGAAAATATTGCCGGGAGTATTAATTTATTGTCGCTCAATGCTTCGATTGAAGCGGCACGAGCCGGTGAGGCCGGTCGTGGTTTCGCGGTGGTGGCTTCTAATATTCGCGATCTTTCGGAAGATTCACGGCGTTCGGTTGGTAATGCCAAGGCTAATGATAAGGAGATCCAGCAATCGATTG
>JAITWD010000041.1 GCA_031285465.1 Lachnospiraceae bacterium | reverse complement strand
CTGATTAGCCTTAATGGTGGTATCGGACAGATCCACGCAGTGGGTTTTTCCCTTAAAAACATCACTCGGCTCATTAAAACCGATGTGACCGTTATGTCCTAAGCCTAATAATTGCAGATCCACTCCGCCGGCGGCTTCGATCGCGCGGTTATAATCCTCACATGCCTTCTGTGCATCGGTCTCGGTTCCGTCGGGCAGGAAGGTGCGCTTAACGTCGATATTGACATGCTTGAATAAATGATGATTCATGAAATAATAGTAGCTTTGATCATTATCACGGGTAATCCCCTTATACTCATCTAAGTTAACCGATGAAACCTGCGAAAAATCCAGATCGCCAGCTTCATACTGTGCCACCAGGTTACGATAGGCTGCGATCGGTGTCGAGCCGGTCGCCAATCCCAGCACACATGCCGGCTTTACAATAATCTGTGCCGCGATAATATTGGCGGCCTTTCTGCTCATATCTTCATAGTCTTTGGTTTTAATGATTCTCATTTCAAATTCCTCCTGTCTGGTTGTTGGCATACTGTTAGCGGTATTTCCACATATCTCTAAGGAAACACTGATTAAAGCAGTGTTTCCTTAGACGCTCCGCGGGATGCACACGGATGCGCAACGGGCATTGGCACTTTGTGCCGCAAATCCGGCGCAGGAAACGCTTTAATCAGCGTTTCCCTATAATATTAATATATCTGCCAATATTCGTCTATGATTATTTTTGTCCAATTGGTTGGGGTGCGATGGTCATAAATCTTTAGGTATCGTAAAAATTCTTCTGACAGGCATAAAATTTTTCTTGGGATGGCATAAAAATTGCTTGTCAAGTCGATGGGGGTGTGTTATTATAATATTCGGCTGTCAATGACAGACCGATGCCGGCGTGTCGGAATGGCAGACGAGGCAGACTCAAAATCTGTTGTGGGCAACCACGTGCGGGTTCAAGTCCCGCTGCCGGCATTATAAGATTTAAACAACCCCGCTGTAAAGATTTCTTTTACAGCGGGGTTTTGTTGTTAACCTATTAAGAAAAGCCTTTATTGACGATAGCTTTGTATACCGATATAATTAAGTAATTCGTAAGACTTTTGAAAGCGAGTTGATAGTCCGTGAAATTGCAAAAACATGTTTAATAAAAATAGGTGATTTTTTATATAATGGAGAGAATAATATGTGTAGCGTGAACCTACTTAATGAAAATACGGCAGATTTTTATGGTTCTATGGATGGTTGGTATGAAAACGACGATGTATATTACAAATTAGTATCAATATTTGAATCGTCAATAAAAGCTACTACTAAAAAGGATAAAGATTTATTTATTAATGACTGTGCTGAGAGAACAATATGTAGCGCTCTAATGTTACAGTTAGATAACGAAATTAAATCCACCCCTTTTAGCGATTATTATTCTGATGTTGAATACAACCGTAATAATGGGCATCCTAAAGAAATTGCATATGATGAATCGCAAGGACCAAAGCGTATTTTTTGTGATTTAATTTTACACAGCAGAGGCAATAATATATGGCAAGACAATTTGATTGCTATTGAAATGAAAAAATCCACTGCCGATAATCCTGAAAAAGAAAAAGACCGCAAAAGATTAATGGCATTAACTAGACCATCATATGATGATGTCTGGCGTGCTGATGGAAAAGTGCTTCCCGAATATGTTTGCAGATATATCCTTGGTGTTTACATAGAAATAGATCGTTCATTTAGAAATTTGCACATCGAGTATTATCGAAATGGATCACAGGTTCAAAAATTTAAAGAGAAGATTTACTAAAAGCAGTATGAAAGTCTTTGATATAAAAGGGTGCAATAAATTGTCCATATCAAAGGCTACTATTTTCAAACAGGATGGTATTTTTATGTTAGCAGTAAATTACAGCACCTTAAAAAGCAATCTTAAGAAGTATTGTGATAAAACAACCGATCGGTATGAAACTGTGATCATCACCCGTAAAGATAAAAAGAATGTGGTTCTTCTTAGCTTAGAAAAATATAATGCTATAACGAAAGCAGCCCGTAACGCTGAATATCTGGATAAGATCGACAAGAATATGGCACAGATAACGCAGGGTAAGGTCGTTTTTAAGACGATGGAAGAACTGGAAGAAATGACCGCTGATTAATTTGACTTTGATCACAAGAATATCGCTAAATAATAAACCAAACACAAAACATGCCGGCATCAATTACCCCGATGCCGGCATGTTTTAACCAATGCAATAATCATTTACAAACCGTAAAACCGCACGATCATTCAATTGCCACACTCGCCATGACATTGGTTGCCACTACCCCGGATAAGAGGGTAAAATCGTTCCCCTTAAGGGTGAACTGGACCATCAGGTAGTCTCCTGCTGTCACCGCGTGTTCTAAGCCGATCGCTTTACCGGCTCTAAATGGCATGTTGCTGGGAGCGATCGGATCATCGTCATCTTCCGGCAACCCGAAGATACTTAAGATTGCATCGGCAACGTTGTCAACCACCGCTCCGACATCGCCGAGGGTTGCCACCAGCGCGTTAAGTGGCGCAAGCTCCGCCCACGGCACCGGTCCGAGATTTAGATCAACCACTTCATTCCAGACCGCATCGCCCACCTCATTGTCGGTCCGATGCCACAAAACGGCATGGATACTTTGACTAGCCTGGGTCAACTGATCATTTAGGCGCGGGAACATGATCGCACGGATCATATCCTCGAAACCGTCGGGGAGTACCCCTCCCAATTGTGTCAGCAAACCGGTCATATTGGCAAGTGTTCCGATTGCCCGTTCCAGTTCTTCCGCCACTTCATCGATCAGGCTGTTGATACTTTCCATAATCCCCAGCAGAATACTGCTGATCGACAGATCGCACGCCACCACACAATCAAACTCGGCGGCAAAGGCAGTAATGGTTCCGCTACCGGCGATCAATTGCGGTGTTAACGGACCGCCCTCAAGACCAAAGATAGG
>JAITWD010000028.1 GCA_031285465.1 Lachnospiraceae bacterium | reverse complement strand
CCCCACCCCATGTACCTGATCAACCGCCTCCAAAATCAAGTCTCCCCCCTCCCCCACCAAACCTTTGCATCCCTTGGCTTCAACGAACGCTACCACCTTCAGGAATGGATCACCAAAAGCCCCACCATTCTCGGTGAAGACCTACTGATCATCCAAAAGGAATTTTCCGGCTTCAGCGAGACCAACGAACGTCTTGACCTCCTCGCCCTTGACAAAAAGGGCAACCTCGTCATTATCGAAAATAAACTCGACGATACCGGTCGTGACGTGGTCTGGCAAGCCCTAAAATACGTCTCCTATTGTTCCGGCATCACCAAAGAAGGGGTGCGCCAAATATTCGAACAATACCTCTACGATGAACAATTGGATGAACGATCAGCGGAAACCATCCTCTGCGAATTCCTGGAACAGGAAGACTTCACCGAAATCACCTTGAACCAGGGCGATCAGCGGATCATCCTTGTGTCGGCGAATTACCGTAAAGAGGTGACCTCAACCGTCATGTGGCTCCGCGACCACGGTATCGACATCAAATGCATTAAAATCGCGCCCTTTACCCACGCCGATGATATTTTCGTGGATGCGGAGCAGATCATTCCGATAAAAGAGGCGGAAGAATTTCTCATCACGATCGGCAATAAACAACGGCAGGAGCGGGTGGTGGCAAAAGAAAATCAATACCGCCATGAAGTGCGTGTGAAATTTTGGAAACAAGTCTTAAAGAAAATGAATGAACAGACCCATTTATTTCAAAATATCAGTCCGAAAAAGGATAACTGGCTTAACTGCGGAAGTGGGATAAGCGGCATTGAATACACCATCTCGGTCACCGCCAGACAGGCAAAGGTATACCTCCTGATCAATGCCGGCACAGCCGAATATAACAAGCAAATTTTCGATAACCTCTATCAAAGGCGTGCTCAAATCGAGAGCAAAATGGGTCATCCCCTCTTGTGGGAGCGCAAAGACAACGGCAAGGAAAGTCACATCGCCTGCTACTATGAAGGAGTAAGTGTCTTTAACGAAGAGGACTGGGCATCGATGATAGACTTCCTTGTCGAAAATATTATAAAACTTGAGTTCTCGCTCTGCGATGAATTAAAATCAGCAGTTACCCAATAGCGTCCCCATCTTTTCGCCCCACCTTGTCATATTTTTTCTTCTTTGGTACAATATATATGATATAGGGGTCAAAAGGACCTTTGCCCCATCATAACACGGCTCTTTTGTGCGGCGAAGCCGCAGATAGGAATAACTATGAAAAAAGAAATCATCGCAGGCAACCGTTATACCTGGCAGGATATCGTTGACTCACTCCCCGACCGGTGGCTCGGCCTTTCCGACATCACTTGGGGCTTAAACGAAGCCACCATTGAATCGGCGACGGTCAAATACCTTGACAAAACCAAAGATGAACTGGCGCAATTGATGGTACAGGGTGAATGCTCACCCATCTACACCACGCCCGATAACGTCTTGCAGATAGGAGCCCTCATATAACATGGATGATCAGTACATTCGTTTTTCCATACCACTGATGGAGGATAAAAATGCCCGGCCCATCGCCATGCTGCCCATCGCCGCTTTTTTATCCGCCGAAATCCAAAAGACTATGGATGAAGCCATCCTCCAAAAACTCATGTTACATAAAATCCCCGTACTGATCGATACCGGCGCCGTCATCCCCATCTGGACCGGCAGCAAATCGGTCCTCGAAAGCTTTGGCGCTCAGTTCTATAAAGCCGGTGTTCCCGTTTCCGGCTTTGGCGGCGGCACCGTGGGCGATGCCTACAACCTCCCCAACCTGACCATCGACCGCCTTTCCTATCGCGACATCAAGATCGTTGCCTGTGCGGAGCTCGGCGTGGTCCCTTTTTTTATGATCATCAGTGCCACCATGTTCCGTGGCCTGGCCTACGAAGTCGACATCATGAAATTTAACCTAAACATCCGCATGAATCCGGGTGACTCCTACGCCCGTAAACTAAAGGTCTTTAATAAAGCCGATGACACCTTTACCAATCTAAGCCTTTTTAACGACTAAAAATCAAAAATAATCCCCCACCGATGAAAGGAGAACAATGCCCTATGAGCCAAATGGTCCGAAAAATGATAAAACTGGAAAAGCCCCCCACCGATGATAACGAAACCGGCGGTGAGCACCTAACCAACCCGGCACAATCGGAGGCCGAGGCACAAAGAGCCAAAGCCTTCGCCATGCTTACCATCCCTAAGCTATATAACCTAAATGAAACCATTGCCGCCAGCCTGTTTGCGGTGGCGACCTACCCCTGGGAGCTCTTACCCCGGATAGGCGATCACATCATCGAACTGGGCAGGAGCCTTTCGCCGGACCGCTTTATCCAGACCGCCGATAATATCTGGATCGCCCGCTCGGCGCAAGTGGCACCGACCGCGGTGATCGGTGGCCCCGCCATCATCGACGAAGAAGCACAGATCCGTCACTGCGCCTACATCCGCGGTAATGTGATCGTGGGCAAGCGGGCGGTTGTGGGCAACTCGACCGAGCTAAAAAATGCCCTCCTTTTTAATGAAGTCCAGGTTCCCCATTATAATTATGTCGGCGATAGCATCCTCGGCTTTCGTAGCCACTTAGGTGCCGGGGCAGTGGTCAGTAACCTCAAAAGTGACAAATCCCTGGTGCAGATCAAAATCGCCGATGATGCCTACGCTACCGGACTGAAAAAATGCGGTGCGCTCCTGGGCGACCAGGTCGAGGTCGGCTGTGGCAGCGTTCTAAACCCCGGCACGGTGATCGGCCGTGAAAGCATCATCTACCCCCTCTCCATGGTCCGCGGATATATCCCGCCCGACAGCATCTATAAAAATCAGGGCGAAGTGATTCTTAAACAGGCTTAACGGGTCATAAAAAAGACGAAGCGTTATTTAGACCGGTCTAAGTTACTGTTTCCTATGAACAGTAACCGGTTTAAACCCGCCCGGAAACAAAAGGCGATTTAGGACTGGATTTTTTGGACAAAGTATGCGAAAATATTGTATGTATTGGTAATAAATGTGTATAGACAGATTTGAAAGGAGATTTCACATGATTTATTCGAAAGAAGTAGAAGAAATGTGTCAGGTGGCACAAGGCGTGTGTCATGGCTGTGCGCCCATTCCGGAAGAAGCCAAGTGGGTTAAAGCTAAGGAAGTAAAAGATATTTCCGGTCTGACCCATGGAGTAGGCTGGTGTGCACCGCAACAGGGCGCCTGTAAGCTGACCCTTAATGTAAAGGAGGGCATCATTCAGGAAGCATTGGTGGAGACCATCGGTTGTTCCGGAATGACCCATTCAGCAGCGATGGCATCGGAGATCCTGCCCGGCCGGACCTTACTGGAAGCACTCAACACAGACCTTGTCTGTGATGCGATCAATACAGCGATGCGCGAATTATTCCTCCAGATTGTTTATGGCCGTACCCAAAGCGCCTTTTCCGAGGATGGTCTGCCGATCGGTGCCGGTCTGGAAGACTTGGGAAAAGGCCTGCGCAGTCAGGTCGGAACCATGTACGGTACCCTCGAAAAGGGTCCGCGTTATTTGGAAATGGCCGAAGGTTATGTAACCGGTATCGCACTGGATGCCGAAGATCAGATCATCGGTTACCAATTTGTCAGCCTGGGCAAGATGACCGACTTTGTTAAAAAAGGCGACGATCCCAACACCGCTTGGGAAAAGGCAAAAGGTCAATACGGCCGGGTAGCCGATGCCGTCAAGATCATCGATCCCAGACATGAATAGGAGAAGGAGGAAATAGAAAATGGCTTTATTTGAATCATATGAAAGACGTATTAAACAGATTAATGCAGCATTAAACAGCTATGGAATTTCTTCCATCGAAGAAGCTGATCAGATCACCAAGGATGCCGGACTGGACGTTTACAAGATGGTAGAAGGCATTCAGCCGATCTGTTTTGAAAATGCCAAGTGGGCCTATGTGGTCGGTGCGGCAATTGCGATCAAGAACGACTGCCGTCGTGCCGCCGATGCCGCCGCGGCGATCGGAGAGGGTCTGCAGGCCTTCTGTATCCCCGGTTCGGTAGCCGATCAACGTAAGGTTGGTCTGGGTCACGGTAATCTGGGCAAGATGTTACTGGAAGAAGAGACCGAATGTTTCGCCTTTCTTGCCGGACATGAGTCCTTTGCCGCCGCCGAAGGCGCCATCGGTATCGCCGAGAAGGCCAATAAGGTCCGTCAGAAACCGTTACGGGTTATCCTTAACGGCCTGGGTAAGGATGCCGCACAGGTTATCTCCCGTATTAACGGCTTCACCTTCGTCGAAACCGAAATGGACTACTACACCGGCGAAGTAAAAGAGATCTATCGCAAATCCTACTCCGAAGGCCTGCGTGCCAAGGTTAACTGCTATGGTGCCAACGATGTAACCGAAGGCGTGGCGATCATGCATAAAGAAAAGGTGGATGTCTCCATTACCGGTAACTCCACCAACCCCACCCGTTTCCAACACCCCGTAGCCGGAACCTACAAGAAAGAATGTATGGAACAAAGCAAGAAATACTTCTCGGTTGCCTCCGGTGGCGGTACCGGACGGACCCTCCATCCCGATCATATGGCGGCAGGCCCTGCTTCTTACGGCATGACCGACACCATGGGACGGATGCACTCCGACGCTCAGTTCGCCGGTTCATCATCGGTACCGGCCCATGTTGAAATGATGGGACTGATCGGTGCTGGTAACAACCCGATGGTCGGCATGACCGTAGCGGTTGCGGTTAGTATTGAAGAGGCTGCTAAGGCTGGAAAGTTCTAAGGAAACACTGATTAAAGCAGTGTTTCCTTAGACGCTCCGCGGGATGCGCACGGATTTGCAAGGGAAATTGGCACTTCGTGCCGCAAATCCGGCGCGGGAAACGATTTTATAAGC
>JAITWD010000274.1 GCA_031285465.1 Lachnospiraceae bacterium | reverse complement strand
GATTAGGGCGGATTTCGAATGTTTTAGGATTACGGCCATGCTTGCATGGTTAAGCACAAAGTGCGGAGTAATCCGTGGTATCATGGGGTCAAAATACCTTTTGACCCCTACATCATTTAATATATAGAGAAACGCTGATTAAAGCGTTTCCCGCGCCGGATTTGCGGCACGAAGTGCCAGTTTCCACGGCAAATCCGTGCGCATCCCGCGGAGCGTCTATGGAAACACTGCTTTAATCAGTGTTTCCTTAGAGATATAGAGTAACTCAATGCCGCAGATCGGGGGTGTATTTTTGCTCAAATTCCTTCCATGTTACCGGTCGGTCAAAATAATATCCCTGGATCATTCCGACATTCATATCAGCAAGAATGCGAAACTGCTCTTTCGTTTCCACCCCTTCAATGCAGATATTCACATCAATCTCTTCTGCCAGCTGCACCACCATCTTGATGAAGGAACGGGAATAGGCATCATGCTCCAGATCACGGATAAAGCTCTGATCCACCTTGATCACATCGAAAGGTATCTCGCGGATATGATTAAGGGAGGAATAGCCGGTGCCAAAATCATCCAGCGCGATCCGAACCCCCAGCTTTTTGATGTTGGCAAGGATATTCTTCATTCGCGCCATATCGTTGATCGCCAGGCTTTCAGTCACTTCCAGAGTTAAACTTTGTGGATTAATGCCCGTTTCGGTGATCGCCCGATGGATTATGTCGGCAATATCCGGTTGTAATAGTTGTACCACTGAAAGATTAACGTTGACCTTATACTCCGGATAACCATGATCATTCCAGTATTTACAGCGCCGGGCGGCCTCCATCAACACATAGTTGCCGATCGGATTGATCAGACCAAGATACTCCGCCAGCGGTATAAACTCCGACGGCGGTATAAAGCCCAATTCCATACTATTCCAGCGGATCAGCGCTTCTGCTCCCGAGCACACTCCACCCTTTCGCAGGTCGATGATCGGCTGGTAAAAAATTTCGAATTCCCGATAACCGCTGATGGTTGCGTCTCGCATGTTTTTTTCCATGTCCAGACGCTTGCCCGACTTGGAATCGGTCTCCTTCGTATAGCGCGCGTAACGGTTACGTCCGCTTCGCTTGGCATCATACAAAGCAATGTCCGCCATCTTGAGCAATTCCTGCGCCGTCGCACCATCACCGGGGAAAACAGCCACACCCATGCTCATCGTACAATAATAATCCGCATTCTTAAGGAACCATGGCTTGTCAAAAATTTCCTTGACCTGACTTAAGATTTCTTCCATACGGGGATAACTGACCCGTGGAATAATGATAACAAACTCATCACCGCCCATCCGGTAACAGCTTTCGCTGATCCCCTCGATGCGCTGTAATTCTAATGCGATCGCTTTAAGTAATTCATCGCCGTACTGATGCCCCAGACCTTCATTAATATGTTTAAAATCATCCAGATCCAGATAGAGTAATGCCCCTTCCGCCTCGGCCAATATAGCATCCTCAATGTATCCAGGCAAATCCTTTTCACAACTCATCCGATTTAACAGGCCGGTCAGAAAATCGCGATAGGTCTGATGCTCCATCATTTTCTGGTATTGCTTTTTCTCCGTTATATCATGAAAGGTATACAGGTATGCCGGCTGGCGGCTAAGCCACGTAACCGTGGCGCAGTGAAGATCATACCAGCATCGGCCTTCTTCATAGTAAACCTCACCATGTCCGTTCCCGGTCGGCATTTCCCAATCGATCAGCTTTAGGATAAGCTCCTGATCGGTCGGAGATACAAACACCTCCCGCATTAGTTTATTGGCATACAAAATTTCACCGGTCTCTTGGTTCCTGACACAGACAGCATTTCCGATATTCTCACATACAGCTTCCAAAATTCCGGCGACCTCTTGTCCTTTGTCCACCTCTAAATTTTGCATATATCCTTGCCTCTCTTCTGTCTTGTTCTCCCCTTCATCTTTACGCCACGTTACTTTTATACTGCACTGACATCACATGCGCTCTTCAATTCACATAACAAATCTTATTCTTCTACGCTGTAATTTGGTGCTTCCTTGGTGATGTGGATATCATGGGGATGACTTTCCTTGAGCGAGGCGGCTGATATCTTCATAAAACTGCCCTGCTCCTGAAGCTCTTTAATATTGGCGGTACCACAATAGCCCATGCCCGAACGGAGTCCGCCCATCAATTGGAATACGGTATCTTCAACGGTACCCTTGTAAGCGACCCGTCCTTCAACACCTTCAGGGATCAGTTTTTTGGCACCAGCCTGGAAGTAACGGTCACCGCTGCCATTTTCCATCGCAGCTAGTGAACCCATACCACGGTAGACCTTATATTTACGTCCCTGATAAAGCTCGAAGGTACCCGGACTTTCATCACAACCGGCAAAAATACTACCCATCATACAGACATTACCACCGGCGGCCAGCGCCTTGGTCATGTCGCCCGAATATTTGATGCCGCCGTCAGCGACAATGGGAATGCCATATTTTTGTGCCTCTTCATAGGCATCCATAATAGCGGTGATCTGAGGGACACCGATACCGGCAACCACACGAGTGGTACAGATAGACCCCGGACCGATTCCCACCTTAACGGCATCGGCACCGGCTTCGATAAGTGCTCTGGTACCGGCACCGGTTGCCACATTACCGGCAATTACCGGCAGTCGGGGATATTTTTCCTTGATCATACTTAAACAACGTAGCACATTGGCCGAATGGCCGTGCGCACTGTCCAAAACAACAACATCAACCTTGGCATCGACCAATGCGCCGACCCGGTCGAGAACATTGGCGGTAATACCAACACCGGCACCGCACAATAAACGCCCTTGGTCGTCTTTAGCCGACAGAGGGTATTTGATGGTTTTCTCAATATCTTTAATGGTGATCAAGCCGACCAGATTATAATTACTGTCGACGATGGGAAGCTTTTCTTTACGC
Source organism: Lachnospiraceae bacterium (assembly GCA_031285465.1). GTDB lineage: Bacteria > Bacillota > Clostridia > Lachnospirales > Lachnospiraceae > UBA935. The sequence goes on along the minus strand of JAITWD010000274.1, from coordinate 210 downwards.
GCCTTCGCGAGGATTTGCTTGGCTTCCTCTAAAGTGATGCCTTCTTTGGCAGTGATCAGACCTTCACTGGTCATAGACTCTTTTATTTTTTTGCTGAAATCGGTTTCGAATTTGAGATCACGGTTGGTAATGATACCTACCAAACGTCGACCTTCGGTTATAGGAACTCCTGATATGCGGAATTTGGCCATTAATGCATCAGCATCGGCC
>JAITWD010000215.1 GCA_031285465.1 Lachnospiraceae bacterium | reverse complement strand
ATAGGCAAAAACCCAGTTGCCGATGTCGGTCAGCGTATCGGGAAGATTAACCTTGGGAAGACTCTTACAATTAAAGAAGGCATAGTCGCCGATGGCCGCTATCGCCGATGGTAACTGTAACGCCGGCAGGCTGATACAGTTGTAAAAGGTGTAGGGATTAATGATGGTCAAACCGGGCGGAAGGGTAAGGGCTGGCAGTTCAACACAATCCTTAAAGGCACCGGCACCGATCGCGGTCACCCCCGCGGGGATCTCAAGTACCGTCAGACTGCGGCACCCCTCAAAGGCGCCCTTTCCGATCGCGGTCACTCCTTGCGGAATGACTATGTCGATCAAACTTTTACAAAAGGAAAAGGTATCGCTTTCTATGACGGTCACACCGGGGGGAAGCACGATCCTGCTGAGTTGTTCACAGCCACGAAAAGCCGCTTTACCAATCACCGTTACACTGATGGGAATGATTATCTCGGTCAAACGGCGACAATAGGCAAATGCATAATCACCGATAGACCGGACCCCTTCCGGAATGACTACATTGGTCAAGAGACGGTTGTCCCGAAAAGCATTATTCCCAATCGCTTCGATCCCGGCAGGAATATTTATGTAGGTGGCTGAACCTCTCATCGTGGAAGCAGCATCGCTTTCAGGATCAGCGTACCCATTATCAATCATATTATTAATCATAATGGTTCCCCTATTCGACATTAAAAAACGGTTTCAGACTAGTCCCCATGCATTTCGCAGATGGAATCCGCGAAACTGCCTGAATGAAAACTGAAAAATCTATGATTTTTCAGACTAGTCGCTAAATACCTTTCTGGGTGCAACGCTCCGGATTGCCTTAAGCAGCTCGGGGCTTGGTTCAAGGATAAGCTGTGATTTGCCATCATAAAACATGGCATACCGCACCTCAGGCTGTTGTTCCTTGCGACTGCTATAGTCAAGTGCCTTAACCGCACGACTGCGATAGCTGTCCAAAGCATGGGATTTGAGCGGCGCCAGTATCTCCATCCGGCCGATATCGAAGGTACCGATCCGTTTCCGCCGACTGCGGTTCATGATCCGGTCGATAACCAGTTCCTTATCCACATAAAGATACTCGTATTCAATTTCACCATAGAGATTGAGCAGGTAGGCAAGTGCGGCAAAAACTATCGCAATTGCCATAATTACGACCCGCAGCCCCATCACCCACAAAAAAAGAAAACATACTGCCAGCATGATAGATAAATATTTGAAAAGTTTCATCATGATACTGGATTTTCTTTTTACCAGGCATTCCACATAGGTTTCGTTCACGTTTTCTTCTCCTTAGTGTGTACTTTTTCCCAAACGGGCCACTTACCGTGTAGCTTACATTTTGGTATATACCAGCATGCATCTGCAACGACAAGCGCTTCGTTATAGATATTAATAATTATCATATTACATTTTCGGCGTTTTTTCAAGTAGTACAAACGTACGCCGACCTATTTAGTTTGGGAAACGCTGATTAAAGCGTTTCCCGCGCCGGATTTGCGGCACGAAGTGCCAATTTCCATTGCAAATCCGTGCGCATCCCGCGGAGCGTCTAAGGAAACACTGCTTTAATCAGTGTTTCCTTAGACTTTTTATATATGTATCAATTGACACCGGTATAGATAAAAGCTATCATACACTTAATATACACCGTTAACGGTGTATATTAAGTGTATGCAATATGAAAACAGAACCGGATAAGGAGACCTGTCATGCCCAAATTTACATCGGTAAATTCAGAGATTAAAGAAGCACAAAAGAAAGCCTTGAAGGAAATGACCCCCAAACAAAAGCTGGCCTACTTTTGGGAATATTATAAGGTACATACACTGGTTAGTATCGGTGCGGTGATCCTGATAACCTGGATCGCCCATGATTTTATCACGGCGAGAGAGTCGGCTTTCTATGCAATAATGCTCAATTCATATAATTTAAACGGCGAGGCGATCGGCAATGATTTTTCCGAATATATCGAACTCGATACCGAAGAATACCTTTGCTATATTGATACCACCTCGGTTTTGGATCCAAATGACTATACCGAATATAATATGGCCACTTCGCAAAAGATCATGGCGCTGGCGCAGACCGGCGATCTGGACACCATCATATCCGATGGCAATATCTTCGGTCAGTATGCCGGTGGCGGTTTCTTCGGCGATCTGCGGACCTTTTTTAGCGAAGAGGAACTGGCGGCCTACCAAGGCCATCTTTATTATATCGATATGGCAGCCGATAACGTCACTTCCGACGATAGTACTGTCGCGGACGAGAGCACCCTATCGGACGATACAGCCACCGCTGATACGAATGCCGGCACTATCACACCAACCGAAGAAGAACTGGCTGTCATGGAAGCCGAAATGCGCGCCGCCGTGGCATTAGAACTGGAAAGCCATCGCGATCCGACCACCATGAAGGACCCTGTTCCGGTCGGTATTTATATGACCGAAGCCGCCTTTTTTAAGGCAAACAATGGTTATCCCCAGGGGAATGCGGTGTTTGGGATTGTACTTTCTTCCATGCATTCCGATAATGCCCGCTCTTTTCTGGAATACCTGTGGAGTACCGCCGGACCGGAAGGTGGTGCAACCGGTGGTGCTTATTCCTTCTTGTATGGACAAGAACCCCAGGTAACTGAATAATCGTGGCCGATGTGCCAATACTTTATCTGTGCAATATTAATATTAATTTGGAAATAATCGGAAATAATTCATTTTTTGCATTGACAAAGCGAGCACTCAAATATATAATCTTATTAATAAATATTATTTTTTGATAATCATTATCATTTGCTCCATCAACACTTTAATTTATCATCACTATAATCATCACAATAAAAGGAGAAAAAACAATGAAAAAATTTATTTGCTCAGTCTGCGGTTATGTCCATGAAGGAAACGAACCACCGGCACAGTGCCCTCAATGTAAAGTCCCGGCAGAGAAGTTTCGGGAACAGTCCGATACCGGTATGGTCTACGCTGACGAACATGTTGTCGGTGTTGCACAGGGTGTCGATCCTGAGATCATTGAAGGTTTACGGCAGAATTTCCTTGGCGAATGTACCGAGGTCGGTATGTATCTGGCGATGAGCCGTCAAGCCGACCGGGAAGGCTTTCCCGAAGTCGCTGCCGCCTATAAGCGCATCGCTTTTGAAGAGGCTGAACATGCCGCAAAGTTTGCCGAACTGCTGGGTGAAGTGGTTGACCCCTCTACCAAGAGCAACCTGGAGAAAAGAGTCCTTGCCGAGCACGGTGCCACCCAGGGCAAAAAGGATCTTGCCGTCAAAGCCAAACAGCTTAATCTGGATGCCATCCATGACACCGTTCATGAAATGTGTAAAGATGAAGCCCGTCATGGCAAAGCCTTCCAGGGTCTGTTAGCACGGTATTTCTAAATCATGAGTGCCCGCAGAAACACCGTTCAGCGGCAGGTCATCTTAGCCTCCCTGCAAAAGCTTAATATCCATGCGACCGCCGAGCAGGTTTATGATGACATCATAAAGACCCATCCTTCGATCAGTAAGGCCACCGTCTACCGCAATCTTGGACAGATGGCCGATGCTGGCGAATTATTAAATATAGGCAGTTTTTATGGTGCCGTTCATTACG
>JAITWD010000136.1 GCA_031285465.1 Lachnospiraceae bacterium | reverse complement strand
GAAAGTGCGGCGAGAGCATATGAGGATACTCGCATTACCTTAACGGATACTTGTGCGGCCGGATCGGAAATGAACTATGGTACTGCCGTATCCGAACAAAACGACCTGGTCGGTTTAGTAAGTGAATGCAGTGGCGATACCGAGATTTTCATCTATCCCGGTTATCAATTCCGGGTTGCCGATGGTCTGCTGACTAATTTTCACCTGCCGGAATCAACCCTGATCATGCTGGTGTCAGCGATGGCGGGCAGAGAACCGGTGCTGTCCGCCTATCAGGCAGCGATTGAGAACCGCTACCGTTTCTTTAGCTTTGGTGATGCGATGCTGGTTATTTAAGGGGGATTAGTTTGAAAAATCATAGATTTTTCAAATTTTTATTCAGGCAGTTTCGCAAGTAAAACTTGCGAAATGCAGGGGGATTAGCTTATGCTGATACTTGATGGTACAACCAATAAAGAATATATAGAAGCGATTCCGCAGGTCCTGCCAACCGACGGTATTTTTGTGCTGGGTACTCCCGATGATATCCCCCGTTTGAGTGAACGGTTTGAGTGGGAGGAAGGGGCTGTCAGGGAGTGTCGGGACCGAAAAGAAACGATGCGCCATACCAGTTATGACGGTTATGATTTTACCAGTCTGATCCATATGGACATTTGCGATGGGGTGATCATCCAGCGGGAGCTGGCGCTCTTTTTGCACCAACAATACCTGGTGGTAATCCTGCCTATTGCGGCGGATGAGCATCTGGAGTCAATGGTTGCCGAGCTGCACCGGATCGCGTCCAGTGCTGATGCTACCAAAGCCAATCCGATCGCGCGCCTGTATTATTATATTTTTAGCCGCATGACCAGCGATTATTCCGAAATGCTTGAGGGACTCGAGGATGAACTGGAAGCGCTTGCCGAAGCGGTGATGCACGATCCAAAAGATGGTCAGCTCGCCGAAATCGGACGGTTGCGTGCGACCACCTACACGGTGCGTAAAATCCTCCGCGCCTTTTCCTATATCGGGGAAGAAATGCTGATCGACGAAAATGAACTGCTGATAAAAAAGCAGGTCCATTATTTCCGGAGTATCGACAGCCGTTTGCGGAAGCTCTATGATTTTGCCGCCAGTCTCTATGAATTAAGTGGTGAGATATTAACTATTCATGACAGTAAGCAGACCATCGGGATGAATGAAACGGTAAATAAATTGACCGTGATGACCCTGTTTTTTGGACCGTTGACCGTTATTACCGGTGTTTATGGGATGAATTTTAAGTTTATGCCCGAGCTTTACTGGCCACTTGGATACCCGGTGGCATTGGCAGTGATGCTATTATGCAGTCTGACCGTCTATTTGATCCTAAAGAAGAAAAAGTGGCTGTGATCAGTGAACCGTTACAGTGAGCCATCGCGCGGGCGACATTGTCCAAACATCAGCCTTTACATAAAAATGTGAATAGTGTATAATGGTAATATGTTATACGCATTTGGGGAACATACGACGGGAAGGAAATGGTGGAAATACATGGAAGAGCGGAGAAGAAGTACTCGGTTAGGACTGGAAACTAATCTGGTCATAAGGCGCATTGATGTGACCACGGATCAGGATTTTGTGATTAACATTATAGATGTTTCGAAGAGTGGACTCGGTTTTTTTTGTCACGATGAGCTCCCGGTCGGTTCGGTGTATGAAGCCTTTTTACGCATCTGGACCAAAGAGGTTATCCATGCATTATTGGAGGTTGCCCGCGTTAAGAATAAGGGTGGCGGATATGAGTATGGCGCCTTCTTCGTCGGTATGCCGGAGCAGGATGCCTCCCGGATAGAGGTGTATACCACCATCGAACAAACTACCAGAGAGATGAATACGTGAAGGCCAGCGAAGCGCATGACGGATATAATTTCTTTTGTTGTAAAATGCGTAATGTTGAGTGAGAAACAGAGATATTTAATGGATATATGACTTAGAATATATGACTTAGATATGAAATAAAGATAGGGATTAGTGATCAATGATAAAAAAGCGAGGACAGGTTATTATAACCATTATCACCGCAAGCTTGATAATCGCGGTGTACGCGGTTATATTCAGCTACTCGGCAATGCCGCAGGCAGAATCGGCGGTTCAGAGTATGACGGTCACCGAGCAGATCGTGGCAACAATAGAAAAGCTATTTAGGGTTGATCTGCCCTTTAACAATTCACCAGAGAGTATCGATCGTCTGGACGGTGTGGTTCGGAAAGCGGCACATTTTTCTGAATATGCTCTGCTTGGTCTGTTGACCTTTGTCATCCCTTTATGCTGGCACTTTAAGCGGCAAAGCGGGGTGGTGGGGTCTTTTCTTTTTGTGGCTCTTTTGGCGGCGGCCGATGAATTCCACCAGACCTTTGTGCCAGGGAGGGCTGGCCGGATTGCCGATGTGGTGCTGGATTGCTGCGGTTGTCTGGCGGGGATAGGGGTGATGTGGGTGGTGAGTAATGGATATGAGCGGTTGCGGCGAAAGAGGCATAACCTTTGAGGAGTTTCGCAAATAGAACTAGCGAAATGCATGGGAGATTAGAATGAAAAAATTAGAAAATTGGAAGAAATAAAAGATTTGCGTACAGTGTGGCGACATGAAACGCTAGATTTCACGCCATGGCTTGCTGAAGATGATAATATAGCAATCATAACCACACAGACGAAAAAATAGGCTTTTTTTATGTGAGATTAAACTGTTTCGTATTGGGCAATCTGATCCAGCAGTTAAATTCGAAGTAATTGAAAAGCCAAATGAATGGGCAAAGGGAGTTAAAAGGAGTGATACCGTAACCGGAGTTGAGCAGCAGCGATATGATTATTGGGTTGCGTTTCAAGATTATGCTTTTAAAAATGCTCAATTTGCAAAAGAATTTAACCGAAGAAAACCATCCATAGATCATTGGATGAATTTTAGCATTGGATCATCAGCTTGCTATATAGCAGTTTCACAGATTATAAAGAGAAATGAACTGGATGTGGAGTTGCATATTAGTGATGATAAGGAACTTTTTAAGGCATTGTTTGATAACAAAGATAGTATAGAAGTTGATACGGGATTAAAGTTTAGTTGGAGAGAACTTCCGGAAAGAAAAGCAAGCCGTATTGTAATAGAGAAAGCAACAAATTTAAGAGATAATAGTCAATGGCTTATACAGTTCGAATGGCTGATTGATGTTATGGTAAAAATGAAAAAAACATTCAAGAAATACTTGTGACAGATTGCTAAGAGTAATCCTATGACATACCTATTCCCCTACGACTTACAATGATACCCATATCCCGCCGCCGTCAGCAACCGTCCCGAATTACCGACCGATGCCGCATCATAAAATTCGATCAATAGTACCCCTTCTTCCTGCTCACGATTATGGCTGATCCCAATATTCTTGATATTGATGTCGTGATCGGCAAAAAGGGTGACGATGGCGGCAAGCGCTCCCGCTTTATCGGGGATATCGATGTAGAGGGCGTGTGATTGCGCGATCGGCCCGCTGGCACTGTCCACAAATGAATCCCGATAGTTTCTTGCATCGGCAAAAAAGTCCATCAACGCAGCTTCGTCACCGGTCCTGATACTCTCACTTATGGAGGTCAGGGCGTTTATATATTCTCCGAGTAGTGCCCCGATGTTATCGCGGTTATTTAGGCAAATCTGTTGCCACATAACCGGTGAAGAGGAGGCGATCCGGGTGATATCCTTGAAACCGCCCGCCGCGATCATTTTCATCTGTCCGGCCGCGGAATCACTGTCCCGGACCAGACCGACCAAAGAGGAGGCGACGATGTGGGGCAGATGGCTGACCGCGGCGGTAATATGATCGTGCTCTTCGCAGGTCATGACCAGCGGTAGCGCCTTCATCGAAAGCACCAGTGTGCGCAGTGACGAAAGCAGCTCTGGTGCAACCGCATTGGTGGGGGTCAGGATATAGTAGGCATTTTCCAGTAGGACCGCTTTGGCATTGGTAAAACCGCTGCGCTCACTGCCGGTCATGGGATGACCGCCGACAAATTGCCGCTCCAGACCCAGACGGGCGATCTGCCGGTGAATGGGAGTTTTGACACTGCCCACATCGGTGATCAGACAGTCGGGGGACAAATGGGGCTTAAGGCGCAGGAGGTTGTCTTCATTGTGGGCGACCGGTGCACATAGAAACAAATAATCGCAATGCCCCAATCGGCTATCCAGATCGGTGGTGACCACATCGGCAATGCCTTCACTCTGCGCAGTGGCAAGGGTGGTGGCATCGAGATCATAAGCGATAATGGTGCAATCAGGCTGTTCGCTGCGTAAGGCCTTGGCGATCGATCCGCCGATCAGTCCCATGCCGACAAAACCAAAGGTTAATTTACTCATATTTTTTCCCATCTGCGGTTCTGCCGCCCCCAAAACCAGTAGTTGAAAGAACTTTTCGCTTAACTACTGGTTTTGTTTTTTCTAAAAACGTCGTCCGACCAATTCACAGAAGGGACGTAATTCGGCGGTCAGCCGACTGAATTTTTCAAAGGTGAGCGACTGGGGACCATCGGACATGGCATGAGCCGGATCGTCATGTACCTCGATCATCAAACCGTCGGCATCGCTGGCCACCGCCGCTTTAGCCATTGACGGAACATAGCGGTAGGAGCCGGTGGAGTGGGACGGATCGACGATGATCGGAAGATGGGTCTTTTCCTTAAGGACCGGTACCGCGGAAAGATCCAGGGTGTTGCGGGTGGCGGTTTCGAAGGTCCGGATGCCCCGTTCGCACAAGACGACATTGGGATTTCCGGCGGCAATAATGTATTCGGCGGCATTGAGCCACTCATCGATGGTTGCACACAGACCGCGCTTTAATAATACCGGAAGTCCCGATTGTCCCGCTTCTTTTAAAAGAATAAAATTCTGCATGTTGCGGGCACCGATCTGGATCATATCAACATATTTTACCGCCGCCGCGATCGCTTCCTGGCTGATCACCTCACAGACGGTTGCCAGTCCGGTTTCGGCGCGGGCATTTTGCATGAAACGTAAACCTTCTTCTTCCAGACCTTGAAAGGAATAGGGTGAGGTCCGGGGTTTATAGGCTCCGCCACGCAGGATGGTGGCACCGGCGTCCTTGACCGCATGGGCGATCGCCATCAGCTGCGCTTCACTTTCAACGGCACAGGGACCGGCCATAATGGAGAGGGTGCCGGGACCGATCGTGGTGTTGGCACCAACCGCCACGGTGGTGGGCTCAGGATGGAATTTGCGATTGGAGAGCTTGTAGCTTTCGGTGACCGGCATGATGCGGTCAACATCTTTGAAGAGGATGAGATTTTCGGTGGAGAGCTTGGCTTTATCGCCGACCATACCGATGATGGTGACCTCTTCGCCGTGGGAGAGGTGGACGGTGAGTCCGTTTTGTTCGATGTATTGGGTGATTGCCGCGATACTGGAGGGGGCGGCATGGGGTTGCATTACGATGATCATGATGGGATCCTTTCTTTTGGAGGGGAATTGCCCCTTATTTTTATTTAGTTTAGCCCGATTAATCTGATCAAACAGCTTAATCGGGCT
>JAITWD010000061.1 GCA_031285465.1 Lachnospiraceae bacterium | reverse complement strand
GATATCTTGCTGGATAAAGACACCTTTGTTGAAATTAATGGCTTTGTTGAATCGCGTATTGATGACTTTGATCTGGATAAACGCCGGGTTCCAGGTGACGGTGTGGTCACAGGATATGGTGAGATTAATGGACGTCAGGTTTTTGTGACTAGCGAAGATTTTACGGTAATTGGCGGCACTTTGGGAGAGTATCATTCGGTGAAAATCTGCCATATCCAGGATTTGGCGATGCAGATGGGAGCACCGCTTATTTGTATTAATGACAGTGGTGGTGCCAGGATAGAGGAAGGCATCAATTCTCTGAGCGGATATAGTGGTATTTTTCTTCGCCATACCAAGGCATCGGGAATGATTCCCCAGATTGCTGTTATTTTAGGTCCGTGCTCAGGAGGGGCCTGTTATGCACCGGCCATATGTGATTTTATTTTTATGGTCCGGGATATTTCTAAAATGTTTATTACGGGTCCGAGTGTGGTTAAGACGGTTATCAATGAGGAGCTGTCACCGGAGGAGCTTGGCGGGGCAAAGGTGCACGCAGAAATCAGCGGAGTTTCCCATTTTACATATGACAGTGAAGGTGATTGCTTGATGGGGGTACGTAAATTGTTGACCTACCTGCCCGGTAGCTATGAAGAAAAGGCACCATTTATTCGCAATAATAAAGAGACTCAATCGATGTTTTTTGGCATAAACCGATATAATTTGAATAAAGCCAATAGTAATAGTGGTAGTAGGAGCAAACTATTTGCCCGGTCGGGGTTTTTTGGTAAAGGCACAATTCCGGTCGGTGAAAAAGAGAAGGCCAATCGTTTAAAATCAATCGTTCCGGACAACTCGCGACGCGCTTATAATATTAAGGAAGTCATCGATTGTTTAGTGGATGATAGTAGTTTTTTTGAAGTCCAGCAGGAATTTGCCACCAATGCTGTGATCGGCTTTGGACGAATGGAAGGCGAGGTGGTCGGATTCGTGGCCAATCAACCGCAGGTTATGGGAGGATCATTGGACTATCATGCTTCGGATAAAATAGCCCGATTTATCCGTTTTTGTGATTGTTTTAATCTGCCCATTATTACGCTGGTGGATGTCCCGGCGTTTTTGCCTGGGAAGCAACAGGAACATAACGGAATCATCCGGCATGGAGCTAAGGTGCTTTTTGCTTATGCTGAGGCTACAGTTCCAAAGATATCACTTATCTTGCGGAAGGCATATGGCGGAGCGTATATCGCTATGAATTCCAAGGAAATGGGTGCAGATTTGGTGTTCGCGTGGCCGATTGCAGAAATTGCGGTTATGGGGGCAGAAGGTGCGGTTAATATTGCTTTTAAAAGGAAGATAAAGGCCGCCGTTGATCAGGAGGCCATGCGGGAACAGTGTAAGAAGGAATATGAAGAGCGCTTTTTAAATCCATATGCCGCAGCGTCAAGAGGATTTGTCAATGAGGTAATCCGGCCGGAGGAATCAAGAGGGCGTCTGATTAAAGCGTTACGTAGTCTGACCAATAAAAAGGTTGATAAACCGAATAAGAAACATGGGAATATGCCTTTATAAAAAGTGTAAAGATTGTGCGGAGGTTAGCAATAGCCATTAAACAGCATTCCGCTATAGGCGCTGGTAATATAGGGATTGGCAAAGGTGCGAACCGGGTGTTTATAGGCGACGATTTTTTTATCAACATATTCCATCGGGTTGAGAGAAATCTGATTGGCCTTACGGAGAACCGAGTTGGTGAAATTCTTTGCCACATTAAGTCCGCCACCGTCATCATTTGCGAAGCTGTCGGCCAGCTTTTGATCATCAGTCAAGGCAATCTGACCGTCTTCCTTTATCGAAAGACCAAGTTCGCCAATGTCTTTGCGATAAAGCCGGGTAATATTTTTCATTTCACTTAGAAAACGATTACTGTCTGGATGCGCTTCGGCATAAGCCGATGATGACTGGATAAAGGAGTTATATCCACCGATCAGTTGATCGATGTTCTCCCTAATCGATTCGATGTCGGTCTTTAAGCCGACATGAACCGGGGCATCCCCCTCATGATTTATTCCGTTTAAGTTTAGCTCAAACATTTTCTCGACGGTAAAATGATTGGCATGAGCACTTCGCTGCTCACCATTCAATAAAAAATCGGCATTGGTAGCCTTTTGCTGAACATTTGCAAGACCAAAATAAGAAACAGCACCAGAAGATTTGCTCGTTTTGTCATCACTAATATTGAATATATCGGTTTTGCCCGGAGAGATACCGGTGGCATTTGAAGTTAAACGTAGCGCCAAATTGCCCTGCTCGTCGTTTGTCAGCTCTGCGCTAAGACCGATTTCAGCATTTTTAAATAGGCGAACCAGGCGATTTTGCACATCAGCATTGGTTTCGTTTTTATGGACATTAAACTGAAATTCATAATTTAAATCCGATAGTCCCAGATCGAAGGAATATGAGCCGGCGGGCAGTGCGACCTCTTCGTTTGGGGGTAAAAAAACACCCTGATTAATCTGGTGGGAAGCCAGGCTGTTAACATAGATATCAAATGAGGCAACAGCCGCATCTTTTTGGGAATCGCCCACGAAGGTCGCATCGATAACATGGGAATCGGTAGAATAGGCAACTTTCTTATTTAAAACACCGGTTTCATCCAATCCGCCAAGGGCGGCAATGGTGTTACGCAGTTGGCGGGCATTTTCCTTCAAACCAACAGCGAAGGCATGCGATTCTTCGGAATCATCGGTTAGATAAAGAGGGGATTCTTTGCTCTGCTTGATGATAGAATGGTACACATTACGAAGCTCACTCTTTTTGTGTGTGTCATACTGCGATGGACGTAAAGAGGAATAGGTGGATAGATAGTGATTGTATATGGTGTTCAGTGCGGCGCTATATGCCATAATGCCCCTCCTTTCTTCCCTGATGACCCAGTGCGTTAATATATAAGGATGCAAAACGGCCGTCACAGATAGTTTGTATTTACGATAGGTGGTTTATATATCTTTTATAAAGTCTATACTAGCATAAATTGGCTTAAAAAGCAAGGAATATGGAGGCTGGCCTTAAGGTCTATTTGTGTTATTTATTGTGTTAATTCTATGGGGTGTCAGAAAAAAACAGTGCTATTTACCGATGTGTATTGCGATTTAAACCGGCATACGGCCAAGCAGTCTCTATGTTAATTGTCTAGGAGATTTGACCAATAAAGGAGGTATGATTAAATTGAGTTAATAATTAATGCCGTAATAAGGGAAAGCAGTAAGGAAACATTGATTAAAATATTTTTTAAAACATTTTTCAAAACCCATAAAAATCAGTTGACGGGCTTGCTATAAATATGTTATAGTAATCAAGCAAAAGAGAGTTACCTCTTTTTTTTATGCTTAAAAACATGTAAATGGTGGTTTTTGCATAAGCAGACAAAGATGATTTAATAATAAAACAAAAAGTTTGGAGGAACGGTTATGCGTACAAGGATAACATTAGCATGTACAGAATGCAAGCAACGTAACTATAATACCACAAAAGACAAAAAGGCTCATCCCGACCGGATGGAGACCAAGAAATATTGCAGATTTTGCAAGACGCATACCATGCACAAGGAAACGAAATAGTAACGGCCAATCGTTTTGGTTGGCATGCACTTAAGGTTGGTGTAGACGGCGGTTGCCGGGAGGTTGATAATGGGAGAAGTTAAAACTGACAAAGCAAAAACGGATAAGGCCCCCAAAAAGAATTTTTGGAAAGGTATCAAGTCGGAATTTAAAAAAATAACCTGGCCAGACAGACAATTAATGATAAGACAATCGATTGCGGTTGTCTGTGTTTCGGTTGTCATGGGTGTTATTATTGCTATACTTGATTTCGGTTTGCAGTATGGCGTGGATTTCATAACAAAACTGTAGAGCGAGGGTGTGGAAGTGGCAGATGCAAACTGGTATGTTGTACATACCTATTCCGGATATGAGAATAAAGTCAAAGCCAATATAGAGAAAACAATAGAAAACAGACATTTAGAAGAGGAAATATTGGAAGTCCGCGTTCCGCTACAGGATGTGGTGGAGGTTAAGAATGGTGCCAGAAAAACCGTCCAAAAGAAATTGTTCCCAGGTTATGTATTGGTCAATATGATCATGAATGATGATACGTGGTATGTTGTGCGTAATACGCGCGGAGTGACCGGCTTTGTCGGACCGGGAAGTAAGCCGGTACCACTTTCCGAAGCGGAGATGAAGCCACTGGGTATCAGAACAGAGAATATCTCGATTGATTTTGCTGAAGGTGATACCATCGCCGTTGTGGCAGGGGTATGGAAAGATACTCTTGGTGTGGTTCAGCGGATTGATTTTGGCAAGCAAACGGCAACCATTAATGTCGAGCTTTTCGGCAGGGAAACACCGGTTGAGATTGGCTTTGCAGAAGTAAGAAAAACGCATTAGTTCTATTCCGTAGATAAAATCTGCGAAATACAAGGGTATTAGTTTGGAATCATATAAATTCAAACGGTTCCTATTAATATAGGTAGTTAATGTCGCATATCTCAAAAAGAGCGCTTTGATCAGGTGCATTTGAGCAGATGTGTGGCGACGGTGGGAGTGAGGGAGTTGTCCGGAAAAATTTCGGAAAATCTTTTGCGCCAAACCACATTTTAATCAGGAGGTGCCATTATGGCCAAAAAAGTAAGCGGTTATATTAAGTTACAGATTCCTGCCGGCAAAGCGACGCCGGCTCCTCCGGTTGGACCAGCACTTGGACAACACGGGGTTAACATCGTGGAATTTACCAAGCAATTCAATGCCAGAACAGCCGACAAGGGCGATACGATCATTCCGGTCGTAATTACGGTATATGCTGATCGAAGCTTTAGCTTTATCACCAAAACCCCGCCGACAGCGGTTCTTCTAAAAAAATCATGCAATCTGAAATCGGGTTCGGCAGTACCGAATAAAAACAAGGTTGCAACCATCTCCAAAGCGAAACTCCAGGAAATCGCCGAACTAAAAATGCCCGATTTGAATGCTGCCAGTTTGGAAACGGCTATGAGTATGGTGGCCGGAACTGCCAGAAGTATGGGCATCACGGTGGAAGAATAGGAGGGATGAAAATGAAACACGGAAAAAAATATAACGAAATTGCCAAACAAGTAGACCGGATGGCTTTATATGAACCCTCGGAAGCAATTGCCTTGGCTAAAAAAACCGCGGTAGCGAAATTTGACGAAACAATTGAAATTCATATTCGTACCGGATGTGACGGACGTCATGCCGAACAGCAGGTACGTGGCGCAGTGGTACTGCCCAACGGAACCGGTAAGACGGTCAGAGTGTTGGTTTTTGCCAAAGGCGAAAAATTAAACGAAGCAGAAGCGGCCGGTGCCGATCACTTTGGTGGCGATGAATTGGTTCCCCGTATTCAGAATGATGGATGGCTTGATTTCGATGTTGTTGTGGCTACCCCGGATATGATGGGTGTTGTCGGACGTCTTGGTAAAGTACTTGGTCCCAAGGGTTTGATGCCTAACCCTAAAGCTGGAACGGTAACGATGGATGTTGCGAAAGCCATTGCCAAT
>JAITWD010000021.1 GCA_031285465.1 Lachnospiraceae bacterium | reverse complement strand
ATGGCAATCTTTCCAAGAGCGATGGTTTGCTCCTTGATCTCTGCTTTCAGTCCTTCCAGTATTGTCCTGTTTTCCGCATGATCACTTATTTTATTATTCACTAAATTCACCTCGCATTTTATTTTTGTAGGTGTTCCATATACCGATAAGGGTCAGGCCAAAGCCAAGTAGCATCCCCAACGGAACACCGTACGCACCGGTAAAACGTGTCAGCACGATCGTTCCTCCTACGCCGATAACCCAATACATCACAAACATCATTATCAATGGGGTTTTGACATCTCCGAAGCCACGCATGATTCCGCTTAATACCACAATAAAATTATAGACAAACATAATCGCAACTATCAGATATAAAAACCGCTCTGCTAAAATATCAATTCCTGCGGTCAGATTATCACCGACAATGATATTGATTAACTTATTTTTAAAAATAAGAATCAGTAAAATCCATAGGATATTGTAAAACAGCACAATTGATAGCGAGTATTTTGAAAGTGCCTTAAAATTTTTCTTATTTTTTTCCGTATAATATTTGGACAGTGGTTCTGTCAGCACCTGTGACATGGCCACCGGAAACATATACGATAAATTCAGCCATGATACCGCTATGCCAAATGCCACTACCGCCTCGGTGCCGATACCTGACAGTAATGTGTTGCCCACGGCAAATATCAGCGATTCGGAAAAAAACATCAGGCCGGTTGGCAGACCCAGCGACCAAGTCGCCTTAGTATACGGGTCAGGACCTTTAAAAATAATTTTCAGTGTCGGAACCACCATTCTGTTTTTTCTTAACACCCATAAAGCAATCGCGATGATGATAAAATTTGTCATGCTGGTCGCCAAAGCTCCACCAAACGCGCCCATCCCGGTGAAGGAGCCAAACCCATAAATGAATATGTAGTTAAGCACAATGTTGATAAACACCGCCGCCACCGACAGCAGCACGGTCAATCGGATTTTTTGATAACATAGCAAAATATTTCTGATCAGATAAAAGGTGATCCAAGGCAAAATACCAGGAATAAGTCCCATGGCATACTTCTGTGCTTCGGCCAAAACGATTTTATCCGTTCCAACCAAACTGTTTACTTTGATAAAAATAGCAAGGAATAATGAGATCATCACCGTCAATAATATTACCAGGCGGTAATATCCTACCCTTATCCGTTCCTGTTCCTTTTCGCTTTTAGTCCTTCCGATCTGTACCGCAATCGGTATGATCATCCCCATGCCAAATAACATGCCTAAATTATATATCGAGGATACCCATGTACTGGCTGCCAGACCGGCACTGCTGTCCCTACCGATCATAATGCTGTCGGTTAATCCCAACAAGATCAGCGATATCTGGGAAGTGGTCACTCCCAAGCTCAACAGAATAAAGTTAAATTTTTTATTACCTTTGCTTATTACCGCTGTCATTAACTCAAACCTTCTTTCTTCGTTTCCGCAATTCTAAGTTTTCCCACGTTGACACGTTCCGCCACCTTATTAGTGGCACTATCCAACTTAAAAATGTTTGCCGCCGGCGTGTAATTATGAACAATAAACTCGGTAAAACGTTTGTCCTTTATCTTTCCGGTCATATGCAAAACGCCCATTTGATCTGGAATATACCCTAATTGAGTTCCAGTCTCTTCAAAATACATGTCAATAATATCCTCTTCACCGTTACCATTGCCGGTAATAACTATGACATTCTTTAATTTACTGATACCTTCCATTGGCGAATTGAGAATGTCCGAGACAATGTAGGGATTTACCGGCTTGTTAAATAACGGATGATAAATAGTTCCGTTTTCAGTAAACAGGGAACTGAACAGATCCATGTCATTGTCTTCCCAGGCCTTGCCCGCCAGTTCCGCCAGATCATATGAGTTTTGTACATCAATATCCTCTATTCTCCGAAATTTCTTTCCTATGTGTTCCGACTCAACGATATCATAACCATAGACATCGAAACGAGTGAACAGATGATCCTTAATATAAGCCGTAATGATCATTCTCCCTTGGTATTTGGGAATATACCCGCAATTGTTACCTGTATCAATAAAACGCATTTCAATCACATCATCCACTCCAAGACCGTTACCCTTGATCAGATCATACCCTTCATAGTACGAAGTTCCCTTGACATTACAGTTTAAAACTTCGACGATGGTTTGTGGCTTTTCATCGTCCACAAAAAATGGATGATTGATGACCGCCTCTTTGGAAAAAAGTCTGATAAATTCATCACCTTTATTGGTTCCCCATGTGTCACCCAGCATCTGCGCCATCTCTTTTACCGTCAATTCATTCATATGTGTTCCTTTCTACCTGTTGATCAGGCTTTAAACCGGACGGGTTGTCCCCCTGCCGATATTGACAATGTCATAGCCCAGGACATCAAGATAACTTATCCTGTGGTTTTTTATCTCTAACCATATCTTCATAACCCCCTGCACATCTGGGACATAACCAATCTGATCACCCGTCTCGATAAATTTAAGGCAGGCGGTATCTTTTTCCCCCGCACCATTCCCGGATAATATTTCAAAGCCAAAAAGCTCTGTAGTACCAAGTACATTGCTGTTCATCACATCAACCACCACTTCCGGACTCGCTTCCTCAAGGTATAAAATATGCTTAACCTTGGCATTGAGACAAAATAAATCCCTAAATTCCTCTTCATAATTCTGACCCCAAAATTTAGCCAGCTTAATTGCGATCGCCAATGTTGATCCTCCATCGAAGCAATTTGTAATTTTTGTTTTTCGGCGGAACAACTTCCTGGGGGATTGCTTGTCCCTAATTTTTTTGATTGTCCCTTTTTCAACGGCAATACTGGTAATCTTACCCTTCCTGACATTGACGTATACCGGCAATACACCTATATAGCAAGCATCCTTAACCTGCTCGCCTGTGTCGAAAATTTCCAGTCTGACCCTGTCATTTGCTCCCGAACCATCCCCATCGATCAGTTCATAGTTTTCCATTGTAGAACTGCCACTTACTGCCGTATTCATAACTTCCATTGATTCAGAAGCTGAAATTGGATGTTCAAAATAGGGATGATAAATCAAAGCACCATCGGCAAATATTTCCGTAAAATCCACATACTCATTTTCTTCCCATGCTTTTATAAATTGATTAATAATACTTTTGGTATCCATACTTCCTCCTACAATCTCTCATTAAAGATCACATCTATTTCCTCGGTATTTCCAAAATCCACATAATAAATCCGATTATCCCCGATACAATTTAGTCCCTTTATTAATGGCGATATTTTAAGATTTTTAGGACAGATAATCGTTGTGGGAATTTGATTTGCCGAAGCCCATCCGATCTCAACCAATGTTCCCTCCGAAAAGCACTCGGTCAGATAAACCACCAACCTATTGGATTGCAATAAATTGTTATAATCTCGTGGCGTAATTTCTTCCGGTGTAGCTTTCACCTTTCCCCACTGTTCTATTTCTATCGCCAGAAACAAACGATAACCTTTCTGCCTGATCTTATCCGCGATCATTTTTATTTGCGCTGTCATATCGATACTCAGACAACCGGTCTCAGGGATAATGGCATTCGTGATGGGTGTTGACAAAAAGATCAATTCTGGTTCGCACTGCTCTTTTTGTTCTTTCATTTCAATTGGAGCTTTAAAGCTACTCCCTCCTTTCCAATAGTTAAATTCGATATTATTATTTTGCTGAAAATATGAAAGTATTTCAGACGGTCGCTCTCTGACTTCATTAATAAAAAATTGAGATTTATCGGGATCGTTACCAATCGGCCCTTCCTCTCTGTATCCTAGGACTTCTGAAGTCCCCGGACTTACGATATCAATATATGGTAGCATTTTGGTGATCAGCTCTTTTTCTTCCCTTGTGGTAATGATGATTTCCGCCCAAGGTATTTTCTGTCGGATACGACGAATTATTCCAATAAGTTCATTATCACTACATCCCCGATGATCTCCGACTATTCGTGGTAATGAAATTTGTATCATAGCAGAATAACCTTCCCTTAGGTCAGTTGCATGACGGATCAGCTCTTTCACATCCTCTTCAAAATTACCGATTCCCAATAAAATACCCAGATTGACCATACCAAAACCACTTTTCAACCATTCTTCCGCCGTCCTCAGCCGACCATCATAGTCTGATTTCGGGATTGCTTCAGAATATGAGCCAAATGCTTTATGATATAATTCACGGTTATATGTTTCCTGAAAGATGGCCAAACCCAGCCGTTCCGGATAAATAACACGGTGACGTATCATTGCAATTTCCCCTTCATCCAAGGCACCAATATTAAGTGTCACCCTTTCGAATCCCATCATAAGCGCCTCATTCACGGTCCATATCACGCGGGATAAATGACTGCTCCGATAGGCACCTTTCCGGTATTCACCCGACAAGATCATTACCCACCGCAGCTCTTCCCGGTAGTAAAGAATCTCCAATTGTTTTCTTATCGTGGCATAATCGCCGTCAATTCTGACCAATCGGTCATTGTTCCTACTCATACCGCACATTGTACAGGCACAGTCGCACCGATTGGATATGTAGATGGGAACCGCCACCGCCATTCTTTTAATCCCCATATGTCTTTCCCCCGCACACCACATCCCATGTATAAAACCGTTCTGGCATGTATTCCCGCAATTTGCAGCCCCAATACTGGCTTCTTCCCCGATTGGCTAAATTAAAAAACGTTTTGGAAATGTTATCAATATAATATCTGCCCTTTTCAGTGATCAGCAGAATATCTTTATTTAGTTCAACATAACCTAACTCCTTCAGCTTTTGTATTTCATATTTATATATTTCATCTGCCCGCAAGCCAAACCTTTCCGCAAAAGGCTTCAGCATCACCTTTAGCATTCTGACCCCCAATGCCATATAGCGGGCGATAGCATCATCTTCAGACCAAACTCTGCCCATTAATATCGGTACCTCGTCCTTCTCCATAGATGATATATATTGTTTGGGATCATGAATGTTAGCCCAGCTACATCCATTAAAGCTCTCACTAAACGCACCGGCACCGAAGCCTAAATTATATTTTTGCGGTGCTCCCCATAGATCAATGATCTGACGGTTAGCATGACCAGGTAAAGCATAGTCTGGCTG
>JAITWD010000248.1 GCA_031285465.1 Lachnospiraceae bacterium | reverse complement strand
GCAGCGGGCGGCCGAATATTTGGTGGGCGAGCATGATTTTCAAAGCTTCTGTGCTGCAGGAGCAACGGTAGAGAGTACGGTACGGACCATCTATGCGGCATGGGTAGAGCACCGGAGCGAAGAAATAATTATTGGGGTCTGTGGCAACGGCTTCTTATATAACATGGTGAGGATTATCGCCGGAACACTACTGAATGTTGGTTGTGGTAAATATCCACCGGAACAGGTTGAAGCCATTATTGCGGCCTGTGATCGTAGGATGGCAGGTCCGACAGCACCAGCGCATGGACTGACCTTGATTAAATATGAATTTTAAGGGGAGATGGCCGATAGGGTGAAAATTGGTCAGAAATTGGTGTAAATATCCTTGACACACGCGGGTACGTATAATATAATAACTCAGTGTGGCAAGTTTAGTTTGGACGCCAAAGCCCCGGCGAGCCATAGTAAGCAGGACCATCGATAGGTTTTGATTTACATCAAAGCGGCCCGGACATCCGCGATGGAGTACGAAGGAGCCTAATCATTGATTGATTCCCGATTACGGGGAATAACGGAAAACAGTTTAACGGAGGTAACATAATGAAAACTTTTATGGCCACTCCCGCAACCATCGAGAGAAAATGGTATGTTGTGGATGCTGCTGATAAGACCTTAGGCCGTCTGGCTACCGAGGTCGCCAAGGTATTGAGAGGTAAGAATAAAGCGATTTTTACCCCCCATATGGATACCGGTGATTACGTAATTATTATCAATGCTGCTAAGGTTAAGGTTACTGGCAAGAAGATGGAGCAAAAGACCTATTTCCGTCATTCTGATTATGTCGGCGGTGTCACCATGACCACCTTAAAGGAAATGTTGGCGAAGAAGCCAGAGCATGTTCTTGAACATGCAGTCAAGGGGATGCTCCCCAAAGGACCGCTGGGAAAACAGATGTTTACCAAGCTTCATGTATATGCCGGACCGGAGCACAACCAGGCGGCACAGAAGCCGGAAGTACTGGTATTATAGACAACGGTTTTTGACAAAGGATTTAGTTTTGTACATTGTTTGGCAAGCAGAGTTTGCGCCTAAGTCTTGCTTAGGGTCAGCATGGATATAAAGGAGATTAAAATAATGGCTAAAGTAACAGCAAAAAGCTACGGAACAGGTAGAAGGAAAAAATCAATTGCCCGGGTTTTCTTAGCTCCTGGCAAAGGAAATATTACAATCAATAAGCGTGATATCAATGATTATTTTGGAATGGAAACATTGAAAGTAATCGTGCGTCAGCCCTTGACGATAACCGAGACGGCTGACAAGTTTGATATCATGGTTACGGTACGCGGTGGCGGTACTACCGGCCAGGCTGGAGCGATCCGTCATGGTGTGGCAAGAGCCTTGATCCAGGCCGATGCGGACTTTCGTCCGGTACTGAAAAAGGCTGGTTTCCTCACGAGAGATCCTCGTATGAAGGAACGTAAGAAATACGGTCTCAAGGCAGCCCGTAGAGCCCCACAGTTTTCCAAGCGTTAATCGGTGTATTTATTTATATTTTGATTTTACCCCCCGCAAAACTAAGTGTTTGTGGGGGTTTATTTTATGCGCACAGATGTGTATGGAAAATATTTGCATATGCTTAGTCAGAAGTAGCGTTGACTAAGCATACGCAAAACACCTCTGGCGCTACGAGTGGGAGGAGATAATCCTCCCACTCGATTATACACAGATGTGTATGGAAAATATTTGCATATGCTTAGTCATAAAGAATTATGTCATTTACTTAGTTTATACTTAGTTTACCGTTAGTTTATACTTAGTTTTTATAATAAGGATTGACCGGGCAATGGGGAATATATTAATATTCATTTAGAAGAGCGATACATAAAAATAATAAAATTAAAAGGGAGTGAAATAGAATGAAAAAGAGAGTACCGATCATTATTTTGCGGTTGATCACCGTTGCATTTGCTGTTGCCGGTTTACTGTTTAGCATATTTTTATTGCCGTCGTTTGGTCGCGGGTTGGTGGATGAGGTTCCGGTATATAGTTATATCCGCTATCCGGTCATTGTGGGATTGTATGGTGCGGTAGCCAGCTTTTTAGTGGCACTTTTTGAGATGTGGCGTTTATTGGATGCGATTGACCGCGATGGTCATTTGGCGACAAAGAATCTAAGGGCGATAAAGAGGTGTGCGATCATATTCAGTATTTTATATTTTATTTGTGCGATGCCGGTGGTTTTTTTGAATGCGGAGATTGGTGACGCACCCGGTCTGGTTCTGATCGGGGCATTGTTAGACGGGATCCCTATCGGTGCAGCAGCGGTAGCCGCTATCCTGGAACGGGTGGCAGAGCGGTCAGAAGGTTAGCCGGTATTATATCTAAGGAAACACTGATTAAAATAGTGTTTCCTTAGACGCTCCGCGGGATGCGCACGGATTTGCAACGGAAATTGGCACTTCGTGCCGCAAATCCGGCGCGGGAAACGATTTTATAAGCGTTTCCTAAAATAAATAAGATATTCCTGCATTAAAAGATCTTCCCAGATTAATAGGTATTCTGGCATTAATAGATTTTTTTACATTAACAAATTTTCCCGCATTAATTGATATTATGATAAATGAAGGTTATCAAAAAAAGTAGAGAGCTAATAGATTGTGTAAAATTAAATAGCGCTTTACTTTTTTGCGTTTTTATCTTATAATGTTAATAACAGGAGGAGAAGAAAATGATAAGAGAGATTGACAAATCGACCTTTGATCGGGAGGTTGGGGAGAGGGGGGCGATCAGCATTGTGGACTTTTTTACACCAGATTGCCCAACCTGCTGTGCATTGGGAAAGGTGTTCGAGCAGGTAGCAGCCGAACAGACCGATATCAAGTTTTTCAAGGTCGATTTAGAAGAAGATATTACCTTGGCAGAGCGGTTTTCCATTGATCATATTCCGACCTTGATTATTTTCCGGGACGGCGAACCGATCAAGACTAATGTGGGATATCTTGAGGCGCCAGAATTGACTGAATTTTTATATCATAGGAAAGTGCTACTATGATATAAATTCGATGCGCAGCTACGCGCGCGGAACAAAAGTTGCGCTACCCAAGAATTTTGCCCGCGTGAGTGCGCGAAGCGCACTTTTGTTATAAAAAATACTTAGGGAGTGGTGTGTATGAAAGGATTTCGATTGAATGAAGATCAGGAACATGTTGCAAAAATAATGAGTGCTCTTCATAAAGCGGCTGGTCATTGCCCTTGCCGGATGAGTAAGGATGAGACCACCCTTTGCCCATGTGATGATTTCGTAGATAGCGGTCTTTGCAAATGTAAGTTGTTTGTTGAGAGAAGTATCAAAGACGAGAAGAAATCGTAAGGTTGAAAGAAAATAAAAGTAAAGGAGACCTGCGATATGCAGGGGTATACAATATGAATATTTATGATTTTGTGGTTAAAAGCAATAAGAATGAGGATGTGAGTCTGAGCGAATATGAGGGCAAGGTCTTGTTAGTGGTCAATACAGCGACCAAATGTGGGTTGACGCCACAGTACGATGCTTTGGAGGCATTGTATAAGAAATATCATGACCGGGGGTTGGAGATTCTGGATTTTCCATGCAACCAATTCAAGGAGCAGGCGCCAGAAAGTGATGAGGAAATATCGTCCTTTTGTGCGCTCAAATATGGGACCACCTTTCCACGGTTTAAGAAGATTGATGTTAATGGTGAGCAGCAGTCGCCACTTTATAAATGGTTGAAGGAACAGGCGCCAAAGGATAAGGGGAATCTTAAGACCAAGGCGTTTGAGGTGACGGTCAAACCGTTTAGAACCTCGAAGGATCCTTCCGATATCGTTTGGAATTTTGGGAAATTCCTCATCGATAGGGAGGGTAATGTAGCGGAGCGCTTTTCGCCAGCACTTAGTCCGAACGACCTGTCGGCAGATATCGAGCGCTTATTGTAGTCAATTGCACATTTTAAAAATCGGGCATTAAAAAAGAGGGTATTAAAAATTGATTATCATAAAAAGGGATAGGATAAAAACGGATATATAAAAGGGAGTATTTAAAAAAGTAATATAGAATAGATCATTAAAAAACAGCATTAGGGAAACGCTTAGAACCCCCTCCGTCTGTGATCCATAAGGTCACCGTGCGGAGGGGGTTTTGTGCTTTATATTTTCCTGTTTATGTAGTTTTGTAGATTGTGTCTGTGAAGTGCATGGATCGGAGAAATGGAAGGATACATTATCGATCACTGAAAACTTTGTGGATTACGGGAAAGGTCTATCGATGACTGAAAAATCTTAAGGATCATCGGAAAATCGGATGGATCTAGGAAACTCGGATGGATATAGGAAACCCTTACGGATCACATCGCTGGCAGGGGGTGTAGCCGGCTTGTAAAATGCTTTCCCGGTCCTCTGTACTATCCTGTCGGTTAGCGGTTGGTAAATAATCGCAGTCGGCTCGATGGAATTTCATGGAACTGACATTAAGGACATAGCTGACACCTTCGACCACCAGCGGTACGGGGGTGTCGTCTGGTGGGGTAATTGATGACGGGGAGGAACCTTGTGGCTCACCGGCTATCCAACTGTCCGATGGAGCGGTATTCCAGGTGATCAACTGGCGATCGCTGGTGGCGACAATGGTACCTTGTTCGTCGGTGCGGTAGACCGCAATCCCCATCGACCGAAAGTTATTCAAAGGTTCGGCGTGAGGATGACCGTAGCTATTGCCTTCCGCGCAACTGATTACGGTGCTGGCCGGTGCAACACGTTCCAAAAAAGCCCGTGAAGAGGAGGTACGACTGCCATGATGACCGGCATGATAAACATCTGCGCTTAGTTCATACCCGTTTGCCATCATGTCATCCTCGGCCTCTTCTCCGGCATCGCCGGTGAAAAGAAAGGTATTGTCACCGTGGTTTATGGCGAGGGCGATGGAAGCATTGTTAGGATCATCATAGGTTTTATTGGGGGCCAGAATGATAATCTCGGCATCTCCCAAAGGATAGACACTGCCAACCGAGGGGGTAACGGGGGTGATCTGGCGATAATCTAAAGCGTCTCTTAATTTCTGATAGGTTCGGTTGTCCTTTTGGAAGTCGGACATAAAAACATTATCGATAGCAAATTTGGTGATGATCACCGGTGCGGCACCGATATGGTCGGCATCGGGGTGGGTCAGGATCAAATAGTCAAGTTGGTCAATCCCCCGCTTGGTAAGGTAATTCTGGATGGCGGTACCCATAGTATCATCGGCGGTATCGATCAGCATCGTAGCATCACCGCATTGGATCAGGGTACTGTCGCCCTGACCGACATCAAGGAAATGAACCGACAGGTTACTGCCGGCAGTCGTGGTATCATCAGTAGATGTGGTATCGGAAGCCGTGGTATAATCGGAAGCTGTGGTATAGCCGGCAGTCGTGGCATTATCGGCAGCGGTGGCATTACCTGGATCGGCGGTACTTTCGGTTATTGTGGCATCATTGGTACTTTTTTCACCGCTGGCGTTTAAGTGCTTTGGAATAATGAAAACGAGCAACAGTAAAAATAGCGCTGAAG
Organism: Lachnospiraceae bacterium; assembly: GCA_031285465.1. GTDB lineage: Bacteria > Bacillota > Clostridia > Lachnospirales > Lachnospiraceae > UBA935. The sequence continues at coordinate 239 of JAITWD010000248.1, read as the reverse complement.
GTAAGATGATAATTTTTTTTAGTTTTTTCAAGGGAACCTCTTTCGTATGGTTGTTGGTTGAAGGATACGATCACATCAGTGGGGGTCGCCTTCGGTAATACCCGCAAAGGAGTTGTAGAAGACGGTCCGGTCGATATCAAGGCGTTGATCATGCATATGACTGGGCCGGGCATCGGGGGCGGGATAACCAAGCGGCAATAAAGCGACCGGCACCAAGTAGTCGGGCAGGTTGAAAAGGG
>JAITWD010000178.1 GCA_031285465.1 Lachnospiraceae bacterium | reverse complement strand
TCTGTCCGCCCGATAACCGGCTGGGATAATCATACGCCTTCTCTTTCAGCCCCACCCGCTCCAGAAGACGAAAAGCATTCTCCTGTGCCTCTTCTTTACCCATCAGCTTAAGCTTGATCGGGGCAAGGGTAATATTCTTTAGAACGGTCAGATTGTTAAACAGATTAAAATTCTGAAATACCATTCCCATCTGCATCCGGATTTTATTAATGTCGACCGCCGGCGAAGTAATCTCCTGACCTTCAAACCATATTTCCCCCTTTGTCGGCTGTTCTAAAAGGTTGAGACAACGTAAAAAGGTACTTTTACCCGAACCGGAGGGTCCGACCACCACAATTTTTTCCCCATTTTTAATATGGTAATCAATACCTTTCAGGACATGATTTTGATCGGCAAATTGTTTATGTAAATCCTTAACGATTATCACTTTGACGCAGTCTCCTTTCCAATTTGGCTAAGAGCAGGGTCAGTATTTTAATAATGATAAAATATATCACCGCCGCACCGATCAATGGCATAAAAGCATCGTAGGTCCGGGAAGTGATCTGATTGGATATTCTGGTCAGATCGTTAAGCGCGACATAACCAACGATCGCCGTTTCCTTCAACAATACGATGAACTCATTACCAATAGGGGGCAGAACATTCTTAAACGCCTGCGGCAAAACAATGTAAGCCATCGTACGTACCCCTGACAATCCAACCGAACGACCGGCTTCGGTCTGACCTTTATCCACTGCCAAAATTCCTGCCCGGATAATCTCGGCGACATAGGCGCCACTGTTAATACCAAAGGTCAAAACCGCAATCAAAACCCCATTCTTGCTACTGACCATGATCACATTATACATGATCAAAATCTGCAATACCGTAGGCGTTCCACGGATAACATCAATATAAACATTGGCGATGACACTCCAGATGGTTTTCTTCCCCTCCTTGGCCGATAACTTCATAAAGGCAAGGATAGTGCCGATAACCAAGCCTAAAACCGCTGCAAAGAGCGAGATCATAACCGTCACGCCCAGTCCGTCCAAATAAAGCTTCCAGCGGTCGTCGGTAATAAATGCCGCTATAAATTTTTCCTGTGCTCCAATTAACCATTCCCTCATCGGGTCGTACTTCCTTTTCTAATTTCGTAACTATTTGTTGCCTTCAAAGTAACATCCTAGTCTTCAATACTTACTGCTCGATAATTACTGCCCAATACTTAATGCTAAATTCCTACTGCCAAGTTCTTACTGCTCAATATAGGTTGCTACCAGCTCATCAAAGGTGCCATCTTCGATCAACTCCTGAAGCGCACCATTGATCTGCTCTGCCATCTCGGTATCACCTTTTGGCATCGCAATAGCATAATACTCCGGCTCAAAGCCAAACTGCACTCCCTCTAATGATACTACCTGACCGGGAAAATTCTCAGCAAACACCAGTGCCGGATTACGATCAACAATTACACAGTCAACCCTTCCATTGATCAGATCATTAACCGCATCTACCGCTTTTTTGAAAGAGGAAACGGTTACGCCGGGAATCTCCGAAGCAATAAAATCACCGGTGGTTCCAAGCTGCACGCCAATGGTCTTGCCTTCCAGATCGGCGGCGGTGGCAATAGTAGAATCAGCCGGTATGATCACATACTGAACCGCTTCATAGTAACTGTCAGAAAAATCCACCATCTCCTGACGCTCAGGAGTAACCGTCATCGCCGCGATCGCAACATCGATCTTCGTCCCGATAGACGCTACCAGAGAATCAAATTCCAGATTTTCAATAACTACCTCACGACCCAGCTTCTCGCCAATCGCCTTGATCAGCGCAACATCAAAACCATCGGGCTGACCATCATCACCAAGATACTCGAAGGGCGGAAACTCTGCATTGGTACCAACGGTCAGAACATCACCCGCACCGCTGTCTCCACAAGCCGTCAAAAAACTCACACATAGCACAACACTCAAAAGCGTAACTAACATTTTCTTCATAATCATCCTCCTGATCATAGCCACATTTATCGACCGCTTTGAGCTCAATAACCGCTCTGATGCCAATATGTCTACTACTATTAATTATTGGTAGCTTACCATGTTTAGGGTTCAAAATCAATAAAAAACTTCCTGATAAAAAACTTTCGGATGAAAAACTTTGCGCTTGGCTTTTATCTGTTTTTTTATTATAATTGGATTATGAAAAATTTGCCAACAAAAATCAGTCCGATCGCTCCCCTTTTTCTTTTAATCACTCTTCTCCCGGTCACCCTTATGTTGATCTTATTGTCGACCGGCTGTGCCTCCTTAGATTACCTACTCAATCATCAGAATGTCCCGTTTGACCCGGGCACCGATGAATACCTGAGCGCATCCACACCTGTTAAGGCCGCTCCCACCGACACCTTAACCATAACCAATCCTTATCCAGACCTCAAGGTTCCGACCTATATCACTAAAATCGGGACCGACTATTTTATTGTTGATTGCTACCATAACCAGATCATATATCATGATAACCTGACCGATCCGATAACCGACTGGTCGGTCATGACTAATGATATCAATAGGGGCCATACCATTGCCAGTGATGGTATCGTCTATCTTATCGACGATACCGAAAATGACCGGATACTCATCATGGAAAAACAAATAACTGCCGATACTCCTCCTCACTTCATCGCAACAGCGGAATTTAATAATATCGGACGGCGTCCACATTATATTGTATACGACCAAAGCACCACCACCTTTTATGCCTGGAGCTCTATGACCGGTGAAATGTATCTATTCCGCCGTGACCCCGATAATTCATCGGTCTATCTGACCGAAATCCGAACCATTCCCTCGCTGATGGACATATACGTCCGCTCCTTTACTATTATTGGAAACGATATCTATTTTGTTTCGGGTAATTCTTCCATTATAAGAGCCGATTTATCCACCTTCCACATCATTGATGAATATCCGGTGTCCTCCGAACTCAATGGAATGGTCCAATTGACCCTGATCAATGATTACTTTTATCTCACTATCTCAACCGATGCGACCGGCAATCAGGATTATGCCACTTTAATCCGCACAAACAATCTGAACACCCTGATCGACGGTGAATTTGAAGACATCTATGATCACTTCATTGGTGGCGGCACCCCCTATTTCATAACCGGCTTCGACGGTTATTGGTACTTAACCGAACACCGTCTGCCCAATCATTCGATTTGGCGTTTTCAAGTAACCGATAATGAAATAAACGATGTTACCCCATTATATTAACCCTTATTTATTATATACAACAACACAAAAAATTGGAGTCATATAATAGGAAGCATATTTATTCCTACCATAAATCATTGCTTAAGAATAATTAAGATAGCCTATTCCCCTGTGGTTTTTACCGTATAAACATGTTAGAATAATTGAATCACTATGAATTTTATAAATACTAATTGTCGATTAATAACCTATACCCGCATAAATCGATTCCATAATATTATATATAATAGAAGCTTCATAAGGAGTTCCCACATGAACGAAAAGCAAACCATTTTGATTGCCGATGACGATAGTGAAATAAGAGAGGTAATCCGCATTCTTCTGGAAAATGAAGGTTATCTGGTTTTAGAAGCCATCAACGGAAGCGATGCCCTTAGCAAGATGACTCCTGCTGTTTCACTAATTATCCTTGATGTAATGATGCCCGTCTGTTCAGGAATTGATGCTTGTGTGGAGCTACGCAAAAATTACATGACCCCCGTACTTTTCTTAACGGCAAAATCCTCTGATACTGACAAGGTTGTCGGCTTTAATGCCGGTGGCGATGACTATCTCGTCAAGCCCTTCTCCTATACCGAATTGCTTTCACGAGCTAAAGCTCTGATACGACGTCATTCCACATATAACCAATCCGACCGTCACGCTGTTGACCGTTTTACAATGATTTATTTTCAAGACATCCGTATCGATACCGAAACCAAAAGGGTTTATAAAAATGAAGAAGAGGTGATCCTAACCGAAATTGAATACCAGATATTACTTTTATTATCATCTAACCGTAAAAAAATTTTTTCAGTAAAGAATATTTATGAGACGGTCTGGCAGGAACCATATTTCGCCTCCTCCAATAATACTGTTAATGTCCATATCCGCAATCTTCGCAAAAAACTGGAAGATAATGAGCAACCCAATCGATATATCTTAAACATTTGGGGAAGGGGGTACCGCATTGACTAAAGTACGCAATATTTACCGACAAAAGCTTTCTACCCAACTGGTTATTGTAGTCACAATGGCCCTTGTCATTGCCTACACCTCTTTCCCGCTGTTGACCCGGCTTGCCTATCGTATCCTTGAGGCCACTGTTGCCAGTCCAGAAGCCATTCAGGAAACTGAAGAACAATACATTTGGCTGTTGCAGGAATACCTGGTTGATAATACTATTAAACTGAGTAATCTTGATGCCGTCTATCAATGGGTTGCCGCCGAACCAGACATCAAACTGACCCTATTTAATAATAACATGATTTTTGATTCCGACTATGAAAATATGATTTATAATGATTACAATGATGATAATATTGCCGGCGAAAATGAATCCACCAATGAACTGCGATATGATAGTGCCACCACGGTCCAGGATAATCTGATCGGCAGTTATAACCAGTATCTTAATAAACAATACATTTCCACCCTGATCAAAGAATACAATTCTAATTTTTATACCCTCACCTTTGCCGACGGCGCTGTCGTAAGTGCCTTAGTACGCAGTGAAAGCTACTCACAATATTATTTGTGGGCTTATTATATCTGCCTGATAGTTTCTTTGATCATATTTCTGATCATTTCACTGTTGATGGTACAGATCAAGCTTCGATATATTCATACCCTTTCGCGGGAGTTGCGTATTTTGGAAGGTGGAGATCTTAATTATGAAATGACCGAAGCCGGACAAGATGAGTTATATGAATTGGCCAAAGGAATCAATCAGATGCGATTGTCCATTCTCGCTAAAAAGCATGATGAGGAAAAGACCAAGGAGGCTAATCAAAAATTAATGACCGCCCTGGCTCATGATCTTCGAACGCCTCTAACCTCATTAATTGGTTATTTAGAACTGATGCTTCTTAAGCGTTACCAAGATGAAGATCAATTAAAACACTTTCTGATGACCACCAAGCGAAAAGCATTTCAGATCAGAGAAATGTCTGATAAGCTGTTTGAGTATTTTTTAGCCTCAGAAAAAACCGAAGAAACCTATAATAAGGAAATCATTTCTACCCACACCTTAATCACCAGCCTGATTGATAATCAGCTTTTTGATTTGGAAAGCAGCGGTTTTCCGGTTAAGCTTTATGCTGAAATCGATAGCTTTAAAGGTAATTGTCTGATTGACGCCGAGTTTTTGCAACGAGTATTAGATAATACACTGTCAAATATCCGCAAATATGCTGATCGGAATCGACCGCTCGATATACTTGCTTTTGAAACCGATGCTTTTCTTCACATTGAGTTTGTAAATTTCTTTCATCGGGAGGCATATGCTGTCGAAAGCACCGCCCTGGGATTGCGTACCTGTGTAAAAATCATGCAGGAACACGGCGGCAGTTATCAGGGCTATGAGACCGACGATAAATTTGTCAGCCGATTGATCTTACCACTGCACCATGATCAATAATCATATTTAATCATCAGGAAGGATATTAAATAGCCCTAAATTTATTGGGCATTAACCACTTTTCCGCAGGTTGGAGCGGTTGAGGTATGGGTATAGGTAGTAACACCCGGCTGGAGCGGATCGGGGATCGGGACCGTTTGAATGGTTGACCGGTCAACCGCCTTGACAATGCAGGCAGTATGGGTTTCCATGAATAACTGGCGGTAAAAGGTTATCTCTGGATGCCCTGCCCGGTATGAGTAGGGATTGCCGATTTCCCTTGTTACCGTACAAACCCCATAACATTCACCTGTATGTTTATGCATTTGTGCGGTGGGCATGTACATTATTTTATATGATATCTTGGGATTCGCACCCAAATAAACCTCATGCCCAATATCAAGGGTCAATTCAACAACACCGGTTGTTTTGTCATAAGTGGTTTTGCCGCCTACCGTATACATGAGCTCGTAGTCCGATGATGTAAAATAGGCAACACATCCACTTGTCGCGGTGATACCCGCACTCCAGAATTCCAAATTAGTCGGAATGATCACCGATGCAGTAATACACTGACCACTCATGACACCATCGGCGGTTCCGGTTAGGATCACCGGGTCAAATAGCCCTTCATTATCAATCAGATCATTAATTTCTTCTGCCCCATCAAGATATCCTTCCTGATACCCCTCTTGATAATGTTTTCGATTATCCGCACCATTACCCAAAAGCAATTGTCCATTTACCCAGGCCGCACCGCCGTTCGATATACTGTCAGCCGTTGCCGCCGAATAAAATAATGGCTTACCGCTAATCTCATCATAAATCGTTTCACCGTTCGTATCGACCGCAGGTACCGTGCTGACTCCGGCAACACTCTGGCTCGTTTCAATAGCCGCTCGGATCGTATTAAAGCTTAGCGATACGGCTTCATCACCATAAATAGCATTCTTCTCGACATCAATGGTGGGCATACCTTCGTCAGTAAAATAGGTACCAATGCGATTCAACGCCACTACCGTTTCGGTTTTATATGTATTTTCCAAGCGGTCGATCTCATCGGCCAAATAACGAAAATCTGTGGCATCAATGAGTATTTTTCCATCATAGTTTATTATGCCACGACTTTTTAACTGCCTGGCACGATCGGTTTTTATTGTTGGGCCGGTTTCGGTGACAATTGCAGCTATGACCGAACTCTCAGCTTGGGGCGCTTCCCTCGTACCGGCAGCACGCCCAGTTAACGAAAATACAATCACGCCACTTATAGCTGCAGTAACAAGCAAACTTGCAAAAATAATTTTTTTCATCTATTTACCCTCCCATGCATTTCGCAGATCATATCTGCGAAACTGCCTAAATAAGAAATTGCTACCCTTCCTTTATAAATATCCTGGTTCCCTTAATATACTGTTTCTCTTAATAGTCGGTGTAACTCATCTTCTAAGTAGATGAAATCCGACGCAAAAATACCCATCTTCCCCGCCAGAACGATATTCCCACCGCTGCGTACTGTCGACTTCACCGATGGCTCGGACGCTGCCAACGGCATTATACTGCTCTTAATAACTATCGATAAAATTGTGAGCAGTATTATTGAAAGGGCCATTTTAATAGATTTCATTTACATTCCTCCCCTAATTTATATAAAGTGTAGTTATATTATCCTCGGTAACTGCTGTTATAATATAATTTCTAAAAATCTGCCATGAGTAATCGGACGGCTGAGTCGGTTGAGTTGTTGCAACGGTAACACAAGTACCAATATATTTGCTCATTTCGGTTGGTACCAAGCTGAAACCACGACCAGTACTATCTTCTGCATAAGCAATATAGGTTGACCGCCCATCTTGACCGATCGTCCCACTCTGGCCATCCTTACCATTTATGCCATCCTTACCGTTTATGCCATCTTTTCCATCAATACCATCCTCGCCCTTCCGCCCATCGGCACCATTTCTTCCATCTAATCCGGCAACACCGTCCCGTCCCTTTTCTCCAGTTGGACCATCTCTCCCATCACGGGCAGGTGTCAGACCGCTAATGATTTTTTCCAGCTCCGATATACTGTCACGCATTTCATCTACCGTCGTCTCCTGTGATGAAAGAAGCATCAAAAATTCTTCCCGAGTGCCGGTAAATCCCATTTTTATCGCTTCCTTATACAAATCGATAGTATTACTTTCATCTCCTTTAGTGCCTTCCGCTTCATTTTCCTCCCTTTCCCCCCTCTCCAACAGACCCATATCTGCATTGGAAATTGGCTCTGCCGCCATATATTCATTGGTCACCTCCTTAGTTTCTATCCTCCCGGAGCGTAACGCGACCACCGAAATAATTATGACTATGATTGCGATCATTCCCAGTCCAAGATAGGTCTTCCACGGCTCGACCGGCAACACTGGTTCTTCACCTTCGTCCAGATCAAAACTATGCGCTGG
>JAITWD010000170.1 GCA_031285465.1 Lachnospiraceae bacterium | reverse complement strand
AAATCGGGATTACTCTTTCTTTTGACCTCAATTGGGTGCAACTGCCCATTATAATTGATGATAAAATCAATCTCGTTATCATCTTTGTCCCGGTAAAAATAAAGATAGCTACGCGGATCAATCCCAGCATTATAAAAACTCTTTAATATCTCACAAAATACAAATGTTTCAAAAAATGCACCATTCATTGCCCCGGTTTCGATCTGCTCCGGTGTGTGCCATTTCGTCAGAAAAGCCATCAGTCCGGTATCCAGGAAAAAAATCTTTGGGGTTTTAATTGCCCGTTTGGTAACGTTACTGTGGTACGGTGGTAAAAGGTAAATCAGATTGGAAGCACGAAGAACTGATAACCAGTTTTCGCAAACAGGATGACTAATGCCGATGTCTTTCGCAATCCCTTGAACGTTCAGGAGCGACCCCGATTTTGCCGCGACCACCTGCATAAATTGATAGAATTTAACCTCATCACCAATGTTTTCAATTTGCTTAACATCGCGTTCCAGATAGGTGTTGACATAGTTGTTGTAAAATGCATTCCAGTTCAGCTCAGGATGATCATAAAGTTCAGGATAGGAACCTTTGTGAATCAACTGCCAAACATCATTGTATGATGTTTTTCGTGGCTTACGGTTGGCAATGTAGGTATCGGTCGGTATAAAAGGCAGATGAAACTCATCGCCGTTAATCTCACGCATCGACAATCCCAAAAGTTCAAAAATACCAACGCGCCCGGCAAGGCTTTCACTAAGGTTCTTCATCATATTATATCGCTGTGAACCAGAAAGGTAAAACGCACCTTTCTCTTTCGTTTTATCAACATGAATTTTCATATATGGGAAGAGTTCAGGGGCATACTGTGCCTCATCAATAAAAAGTGGAGATAGCTGTCTCGCCAGAAAAATCTTGGGATTTGTTTTGGCAAGAGTACGCATTTCTATATCATCGAGCGATATAGAAGTTAATTCTTTTTCTTTGAAGACTTCTTCAATAAGCGTACTTTTACCGGTTTGGCGACTGCCTGTCACCGCCATAACTCCGCGCAAAAACTCAGGTGAAGTCAGCAAACTCTCCAAATGCCTCTTTATATACATAACCCACTCCTTTCGGCCGATTTATTTCTATTTATATTATAGCCAAAAAAGCGCTGTCGGTCAACGGCTGATTTTCTTATTTGTAAAAATCAGCCGTACTTTTGTTTTCAAAATTGAAGCATATAAAGGAATTATTTATTTTTGTCTAGCAGAATTAAGTTTATCTTAACACCAATAGAAGCTTTTCAACCATTTCCAACCAAATAACCAACTAACCAACTAACGGTCGGCTTCGGGACCAAGGCCGGTAACCACAAGATGATGGTCTGCGCCTCTTTCAAAAAACCGCCAGCACTCCTGGGTGGATGAATTAACAAATACCTCAATGATCATTCCGTTATCGATCTCAATGGTCAAATCGCCAAAATCACTGACCTCAACCGCCCGAACTATGCCGTCACTACTCTCCTTTCCAAACCTCTGCGTCCATTCATCATAGCAATTATTGCCTTGAATGTCCCAGTCGTATTGCTCCCAGGCAAAAGAAGGATCGCCTATCACTGTGTCGGTTGGATCAAACATGTCAAGATTAGCGATCAGCAGTTTTTCTTTGGTACGGACTCTAAAACCTGATTGCAGATGGAGCGCGTAATTGATATTATCGACCACAAATCCCAGCCATGCCATGGCCGCCGTACGACCAGCGATAAAGAACCGGGCTCCCTCCAGGACTTTTATATGTTTTCTTATTATTTCGACCGCTTTAGTATTCATATTGTTCTCCATACATTTCGCCGATTCCATCTGCGAAGCCACCTTAATTTTCTAATTATATCATAGCCATATGCCTTAAACAAGGTTGGACAGCTTTTGAAAATATACCACGATACTTTTCCTATAACAGAACAAGAGACCGGTCATAACTCACCGTTCTCTCGTCCGCTTGATGCATCTATTTTACAACAGCTAAGCTGCCCCGATAGTACTAAGGAAATACTGATTTAATCAGTGTTTCCTTAGATAATGATACAAACCATCCCACCATTACTGTCGTTAACGATCTTCTGCATGGTTTCTTGTAATTTAACCTGGCTTTCATCACCGATCATCGAAATCTTGCCGTTGATCCCGTCATTTACCAGTTGTTCTACCGTCTTACCAAAGATGTTGGTTTCCCAGATGCCTTCGACACTGGTGTCGGCTGTCGAGATATATTTGATCAGATCCTGTGCCTGTTCCTCGGTTCCGACAATCGGGGATATTTCGGTTTCGATATTGGCCTTGATCATATGGATGCTGGGGCTTTCCGCTTTGATCTTGACACCGAACTTGTTGCCATGCTTGATTATCTCCGGTCGATCCAGACGGATCTCACCCCGGTCGGGGGTTACCACGCCATAGCCCTTCATCCGGACCGCATCGACGGCATGAAGTACCTTGACATATTCGCGGCGCATTTTGGACAGCTCCTTGAGCACCGAGAGCAGGTGGTATTCGCTCTTGATATCTTCACCGATCAGATCGCTCAACATCTCGTAATAATAGGAATCGTCCACATCTAACCGCACCCGGACGCAACCGTCGGACATATTGATATTGTCAGCTTTGCATTTTTTGATGTAATCGCTTTCGAGGTTGATGCCCCCCTCAGCGACACTGCGGATGTTGCCGATCCTTTTCATCAGATCTTTGATATTGCTGACAATATCCATTTTCATCGGATGACTGGCAGGCAACATTTCCACCCATTTAGGCATATAAAATTCCACCATGGTCAGGGGGAATTCATAAAGGATGTTCTCCATAATGGCATGGATATCATCCCGCTTAAG
>JAITWD010000049.1 GCA_031285465.1 Lachnospiraceae bacterium | reverse complement strand
GGGCCAAGGGCGATTCGGGTAATATTCAGGAAATCTTTGGAAACGATAATAAGATAGCGGTCTGTGATCCGGTCTATCCGGTCTATGTCGATACCAATGTGATGGCGGGGCGTACCGGTACCTATGATGCTGCTGGCGAGACCTGGAGTGATGTGATCTATATGCCGTGTACGGCGGAGAATAATTTTGCCCCGCAGTTGCCGGCCGAGACACCGGACATCATCTATCTTTGTTTTCCTAATAATCCGACCGGCTCAACCATCACCCGGCCGCAGCTGCAGGAATGGGTGGATTATGCCAATCGGGTGGGAGCGGTGATCATCTATGATGCCGCTTACGAAGCCTATATTTCCGAACCGGAGGTGCCTCATTCCATCTATGAGTGCGATGGTGCCAGAACCTGTGCCATTGAGGTGCGTTCCTTTTCCAAGAATGCCGGTTTTACCGGCGTCCGGCTGGGCTTTACGGTTATCCCGAAGGATATCAAAGCAGGCTCGACCACCCTTCATTCGCTGTGGGCGAGGCGACACGGAACCAAGTATAATGGTGCCCCTTACATCATCCAGCGTGCCGGTGAGGCGGTGTATTCGGACGCCGGTAAAGCGCAGCTAAAGGAGCAGGTGGGTTATTATATGAATAACGCCCGGTTAGTCTTTGACGGACTTAAGGGGGCGGGCTATACCGTATCGGGTGGCACGAATGCTCCTTATATCTGGCTTAAGACCCCGGCGGGGATGACCAGTTGGGAGTTCTTCGATCATCTGCTGGACAAGGCCAATGTGGTGGGGACGCCGGGTTCGGGCTTTGGACCGGCCGGTGAAGGGTATTTCCGCCTGACCGCCTTTGGCAGTTATGAGAAGACGGTAGAGGCGATGGAGCGGATCAAGCGGTTATAAAATTTAGTGTGCAAAAATAAGGTTGAGTCAGGCAAAGGAAAAGAATGCTGAAGATTGCGATTGCAGAGGATGAAGGGATTTATTTGCGCTATCTTGAAGAGCAGGTCCGGCAGTTTTATGCCGATAAGCAGATTCCGGTAGCACTGGAGTTATTTGCCAACAGTGAGCTACTTTATTTTGATGTGGCCGAACGGGCGAAGTATGATCTTTATATATTGGATATTGACATGCCCCGGGTGAGCGGTCTTAAGTTGGCGGAAAAGATCAGAGAGTATGATAAGGATGCCTATATTCTCTTTGTTACCGCCCACCATAAATTTTCCATCGTAGGTTATGAGTATCAAATATACCGGTATATTCCCAAGAACTTGGTCAAGGATAAATTACTACCGGCGCTAGAGTCGTTGACCGCTGAGTTTTTATTAAAGGATACCGGAAACTATCTTATCAGTACCGAATCCCGGTACATTAAGATTCCTTACAGCACGATCATCTATATATATAAGGAGGGTAAAAATGCCGTCTTTTTATGTGACGACCAATCGTGTAAGGTCCGGAAAAGTCTTAAAGAGGTTCACAGTGAGATCGATCGGAGACAGTTTATTTTTATCGAACGGGGATTTATTGTTAATATTATAAAAATCGCCAAGGTGGCAGGCGGTGAGATCCATCTGACCGGCGGTGAGCGTCTGCGTATCGGTAGTTCATATATTAATGAGGTTAAGCAGGCGGTCGCCTTATTTTGGGGAGGGCGGCAATGACATTTTTTTATTGGCTGGCAGAATGGCTGGCAAGCTTTTTTGAAGGCTATCTTGTCCTCTGCTTTGCCGCCGATCTGTTAGAGAAAAAGAAGCGGCCGGGCGCCATGTTTTTGGGTGGCGGAGTGATCGCGACCATTGTTATCATAATGAATCAGTTTAGCCTATATTCTCCCTTAAACATAGTTATTAGTATTTTTATCAACTCAGCAGTCGGTGTCTATGTTTTGAAGAGCAAATGGCGGATTATGATTGGGCTTTGTCTGACCTTCTTTACCTTCCTTTTAAATGTTGGTGACCTGAGTGTGATTCTATTGATCAGTCTTGTGATCGGAGATGGGTCGTTAGGGGCGGTTATTTCAGGAGGAGTTTCCCTAACCAGGTTAATGGTGGTTATCTGTGCTAAGTTGGCATTATTACTTAATTATCTGCTCATCCGTAGGCTCATCCGCCGTCATTTGCTTGAGCCGATGTTTACCCAACACTGGTTGCTGGTGTTGATTGTGTCGTTGGCCGGTCAGTTGGTGACGATATATCTGGGGAATCTGATGATGAGCAACATCACGATGATATTGGCGGAGCGGTGGATATTCGTCGTGGTGGTGATCGTGGTGATAATCGTGGCGATCATCCTTCATTATAAATACCGGATCGTAACCGAGCGAAAGGATAATCTGGAGTTACTAAGTCAGGTTCAGGCGGCCGATTTTAAGGCACTGCGTCAGATCACCGAAGCCGAGGCGCGTTCGGCGCATGACTTTAAGAATCATCTTAATATTATCTACAAATATTTAGATGAAAAGGAGGATCGGGCGGCACTGGATTATGTGACCGCCATCATGACGCCGCTTCAGAATATGGGGCAGGAAATTTGGACCGGAAATGGGATCATCGACTATATCCTGAACAGCAAGAAAGCGATGGCGGAAGCAAAGGGGATCGTATTTAGTATTGATACCGGGATAATGAAGCTGAATATTAGCGATTATGAGATAAATATGATTCTCGCCAATATCTTAGACAATGCGATCGAAGCAAGTGAGCAAATGACCGAGGATCGGCGGATCGAGGTGTGTATTCACAGTGTTAATGCCACTCTGATCATTAAGGTTAAGAATTGTCATAACCATCCCATTGTAAAAAAAGGGCAGAAAATAATAACCACCAAGTCGGACCGGCGTCGGCACGGTCTGGGGATGGAGATAGTAAAAAGGACGGTGGCTAAGAGCGATGGCTTTATGCAGACCCAATATGATGATCATATCTTTTCGGTACTGATCACCCTTCCCGAAGCGCCGTAAAAGTTACTGTTCCCTAAGAAAAGTAGCGCTTGCCCCATTTTGCGGTCAAACTGTTCCGCGAGGTGTTTTGTGCGTTTCCTGCACAAAATCCCGAGTTGCGCGTGCGCCAAATCACGTTTTTAGTGATTTGTGTGCATAAGTTACTGTTCCCTAAGAACAGTAACCGCTTGCCCCATTTTGCGGTCAAAAAATATCGGTTCGCAGACAGTTCGCTGTCGGCGGACCTTTTTATCTTATAATGATGGTATCAGGGAATTACAAGACTTGAAAGCATAAAAATGGGTAATTATAAAACAAAGGAGATGGTCACATGATCAAGGTTAGTAATGCTGTTAAGTATTATAAGGATGGGGAAAAGAAGATCGCGGCACTAAGTGAGGTGAGCCTGACGGTCGGTAATAATGAATTGGTGGTTATTCTTGGTCCCTCGGGATCGGGTAAGTCCACCCTTATTAATGTGATGTCGGCACTGGATCGGTGCGATATGGGTAAAATCGAATACGATGGGACGGTTATCACCGATCTGCCCGATCGGAAAATGACCCGCTTCCGGCGGGATAATGTGGGCTTTATTTTTCAGGAATACTATCTGTTGCCCGATTTAACGGTGGAGAATAATATCAGGATGGGGGCCAGTCTGGCGAAAAACACCGATTATGGGGAGATTATTTCTATGCTTGATCTGGACCAACTGATGAAGCGGATGCCCTATCAGCTATCGGGGGGACAGCAGCAACGGGTGGCGATCGCACGGGCGCTGGCGAAAAAACCGCAGGTTTTATTCTGCGATGAACCAACCGGAGCCTTGGACGAAGCGACCGGTAAGCAGGTCCTCTCCTTATTGCAGGACTACCAGCGAAAAAATAATATCGCCATTGTAATGGTGACCCATAATCAAGGTATCGCGGCGATGGCAAGTAAGGTGGTCCGGATGAATAGCGGCAGGATCATCAGTGAAGAGATCAATCAAAATATTGCGGATGCCGCGGATGTGAGGTGGGCATAGTTATGGTCAATCGGTGGCTTAGTTTATATAAAAATAATAAGGTCAATTCAATCGGTATCTTTATTATTGTTCTGCTGACCATTTTATTGGGGACGGTTTTTTTAGAAACCAATCAGGCGATGGAGCGGTCGATGGCTTTGGTTAGCCAGGGTGAAACCCAGGATTTTTCTTACCTGCTTAATATCACGGCGGACGATCTGGCGGCGGCCGGTTATGATTATCCGACCGCCCTTGCAAACAAGAATGAAGTGATAGCGGAAAACTACCAAATAGTTTGGGAAGAACGTCCCTTTGCGATGGTGAGGACTGCCGGCGGCAAGGAGATATTTCGTATTTACCAGGCTGAGCGGACGATGGATCGGTTATATCTGACCGCCGGTACATTACCAGCGGTTGGTGAGATGGTGGTGGACGAGCAGTAT
The DNA here is from genome assembly GCA_031285465.1 of Lachnospiraceae bacterium. Taxonomy (GTDB): domain Bacteria; phylum Bacillota; class Clostridia; order Lachnospirales; family Lachnospiraceae; genus UBA935. The sequence continues at coordinate 2,635 of JAITWD010000049.1, read as the reverse complement.
GCAAAGCGGCATGGGCTCGAAGTCGGGGATGTTTTTACCGTAAGCGGTATCGACTATACCCTTTCCGGTCGGGCGGTCTTTCCCGATCAACTTTATCCGCTGGTGGACAATACCGGTCTTCAATACGATCCGGGATCACAGGCGATCCTGGCACTTTGTGAAGAGGACTTTGCCCAATGGGAAACAGCGGTCAACAGTCCCATGGCTGGTCGATTTAGCGGCGGCACCGCCGAGGAAAATGCCAAGATGCTAGAGCGTATGCAGGAGGATGAGAACTTCTTTTATGTAACCGGTGCGCAGGATAATATGCAAATTGGTGCCGCCATCACTTCACAGCAAAATATGAACCTGATCATTATGGGATTTTCCATGGGGATTCTGGGGGGGATCGCACTATTATTGGTGATCATTACCATTACCCAGCAGATTAAGACCGAACAACATAATCTGGGAGTGCTAAAGGCGATGGGGTACACTAACATCCAGATCTCGGCAAAATATCTGGGTTACTTTTTCCTGATCCTGGCGGCGGCGGTGATCGGATATCTGGTCGGACATTTACTGACCGGGAGTTTTTATGGTTTGCAGGTGGCACGATTTAATTTGCCCTTCATCAAGGGACCGATTAATTACGGTAATCTCCTGGTCATGGGGGTGATACCGGCAGCAGCCATTACCCTGCTGGCATTTCTGACCAGTATCATGAAGGTCCGGCGGCCGGCGCTTCATCTGATCAAGGATATCAATATTAAGAAAAATGGCATAACGGTGCGCCGCCGTAACAAAAAGATCACCGACCGCAACTATCTTGCCGGGATCAGAAAAATAATTTTGTTCTCTAACCTATTATTGTTCGTTTTTATCCTTTTTGGCGGTTTTGCACTGGGGGTACAGATCCAGTTTGCCTATACTACCTACAATATGACCGCCAATATCTCCCAATCGGTTATGGAAGGGATCAATTACCAATCGGATGTCCGCTTTATCGATGCGGTGGAGGATCGGTCGGCAGATAATTATTACTTTTATGATCGGGCAGGGAAACTGGAGCTCGCCGATGCAAAGGAGTCAAAATTATACAATCTCCTGATCATGGGGAGCGGTGACCGGAGTCTTTTGCAACTGTATGACAGCCAGGGAGCGATCATTGATATCAACGAGGAAGATGGGTTGGTGATCAACCGTCATATCGCTTTGCAAAACGGTCTTGCCATCGGTGACCTGGTGAACTTTGATTCCGGCGGACAGGTGACTGGGGTGCCGATCAGTAATATTTCCCAAAGTGTCTATGGAACGACGATATATATGGGGCAGCGGGCAGCGATCGAGCGCGGGATCCTCGATGCCGAAGAATACAATGGCATGTATTCCGGTGAGGCGGTAGAATTTGATGCCAATGAACATTTGGCAATTGTGCAGGCGGACAATCTTAGAGAATCACTCGATCAATCGGTGGGCATGTTTCGGGTCACATCAATAATTCTGTTTATGTGCGGGCTGGTGATCGGCACCACCATAATCCTACTGTCCATCTTTGGGGTTATCGCAAATTATCGGAAGTACATCGCCGTCATGAAGATTTATGGCTATTCCGATCGGGAATGCAGTTATGCGGCGATCGATGGTTTCCGCCTGGTATCAATGGTGGGCTTTCTGATCTCCATACCCTATACCTTCTTGTTGGCAACCATTATGTTTAATATTATTTCGGCCGGTTCGGATATGATCTATCCGGTGGAGTTTAATATCCCCTCAACTCTGGTCTGCTTTGGCTTAACCATGATCATCACCGAGATCCTGATCCGGGCGACCAAGCGGAAAATAACCGGCATTTCCTTCCGGGAAATTATGGAACATTGAATTATTAGAGACCGGTCGTTTAGTTGACCAAATTACTGGTGTCGGTCTTTCAAATGCCGGCATGATCCGCCTAGGTATTGAGGAGACGGTATACTGACACACAAAATTGCCCGCCTGTTATAGGCGGGCAATTTTTGTGTTTATTTATGTGGGAAAGATGAGAAGTGTTTCTAAGGTGAAGACGAGAAGTGTTTCTAAGGTGTCAAAAAACGCCACCAAAGAAACACTAAGTCCTCGTCTGGAAGAGCGCCATCATCCGGTCACCGCGATGTTTCCATCGGGAAGGCTCCCCCAGGAAACCACTAAAAGATCCGGGTTATCGGGGTGATAGGAGAGTCGGGCGCTATCATTGGCGGTACCAAGGGAGGATCCGCTCAGATTATACCCAGCGACCGCGATGGTTCCGTCATCGGCGACCGTAACCTCGATGGCCTTGCAGGTACCGTCAAGCGACCAGCGGGCGGTGGACGCCAGGACAAAATAGTATTTGCCCGCCTCATTAAGATTGACCGTCCCGGTATATAACGCGGGTAGAGCGGCACGACTGTCACCCGCCCATGTGCAGGGGTCCAGTGCGGCCGCAAGACCATCCGCTAACCAGCTACCGTAAACCAGTTGTCCATCACCCAGACCGGCGCGGATCACCAGCGGAAAACCACCGGCTATGGGGGGCGGGGTTGGTAAAGCAGAGGGGGTCGGTGATGGTGACGGCACGACCGACGGCGAAGGTGATGGAACGACCGACGGTGTCGGTGATGGAACGACCGACGGAGTC
>JAITWD010000029.1 GCA_031285465.1 Lachnospiraceae bacterium | reverse complement strand
GCGGTAATCTACCCACTCTATATCCGGGCAGAGGGCTATGCGGGGATTGGTCGGGATAAGTATTGGTTTTACCGATATGTAACCATCGGGTTACTTATCGTGGTTGCGGTGGCCGGTTTGATCAATTACTATACAAAATCAACCGGGTTGACTGACGGTGCCGGTACGGAAAAGAATCCGATAAAAGGAAAGGATCGGGGTGTAACGGGCAGGATCAAAGCTCTGATGACCACCGAAACGGCAGTAGCCACCTTTAGTGTAGTGGCCGTGATTTCTTATCTGGCATCACCCTATCGTGAGACGGCGTGGATAGGTGCCGACGGATGGTTTATGGGTTTGGAAACCTTGCTGTTAATGACACTGACTTACTTTTATATCGCACGGATGGTTCAATACTCTGATTACATATGGCCGTTCTTTATGGTGGGAGGAGTGGTAGTTTTCTTTTTAGGGATTTGTAACCGCTTTTCTTTTTATCCACTTGCTTTTGATCTGGTGGCACCGGAATTCATTTCCACCTTGGGAAATATTAATTGGTTTGCCGGTTACTTCTCAGTGATATGGCCGATTGGCGCCGGTCTGGCAATATTTTCTTCGAAACGGTGGGTTCGGATCACGGCGACTATGGTAACGATGATCGCTTTCGGGGCAGGGGTAACGCAGGGAAGTAGCAGTGCTTTCCTATCAATGTTTGCCGGCTTTGGTATTCTTCTATATGCCTGCTTAAATGAGTGTGATCGTACTAAACTGCATAATAAGATAAGCCCGGAAGAGGGTTTAGGTCAAGAAGATTTTCTCAATGACCGGCGGTCTGGTGCCGGTAACTGGAAAAAATATGGGGGCCGCTTGCTGGGATTGGCGGCCGGCTGGTGTGTGACCTGTCAGGTGATCAGGGTACTCAGAGTGATCATGCCGGAGCGGTATAACTATGAAACGGATAATCTATGCGGTCTGGTAACCAGCACATCGTTGTCAATAGTACTCCTGATACCGATTGTGATCATCTATGTGCTGACCGTTATCAACAACGATGCCGACGCTAAAGCTAATGAACTTAAATCGAAAAATGTGAATAAAGCGGGGATTATCAAATTTGATATTTTCCGGTTGCTTAAACAATTGTTGATCGCTTTGCCGCTCGTCGGACTGGGATCATATCTGGTATTGTTAATTATAAATACGATGCTTCCCGATGGGATCGGCGGGTTTAGTGCCAGTCTGTTTCGATTTGATCAGGACTGGGGATATGGACGGGGGATGGCATGGATGACCGGGATGGAGCTTTTTACCGAGGCCAGTCTGCCGCAAAAGCTTTTGGGGGTTGGTCCCGATAGTTTTATGGAGTATCTTTACAGCATTCCGGACATAGCCGGAAAAATACGGACGTTTTATAATAATGCCACCCTGACCAATGCCCATAATGAGTGGATCACGACCTTAGTCAATTTGGGACTGGCTGGGACAATTGCCTACATAGGTATTTTCGTTTCCGTAATCGGGCGGTTTATGCGCGGTGCAAAGGAAAATAAACTTTTGTATATCCCGTTAGCATGTGCTTTTAGTTATATGATACATAATATGGTAAGCTTTGGACAGGTTCTTAATATGCCCTTTTTGTTTATAATCATCGGGATTGGTGAATGCTGTTATCGGCAGCGTTATCCACGTCGTGTTGTAAGTGAACCATAAATCAAAAAATAAGTAGAATTGACGATAAAGATAATAAAAAAAAGTATTAGGGAAATGCTGATTTAATCAGTGCTTACTTAGAAAGTATCAGAAAGAGGATATCTTATGAAAGGTAATAAAATTAAAGGAAATGAAAATAACGGAATGAACGAAGACCAGATCGTCAAAAAGAAAATAATTTTCTACGATACCAAACCTTATGATATAGACAGCTTCGACCGTCTGAACCAGCAGTATGAGATCATCTATCAGGAGGCAAAGCTTAATCCCTCTACCGCCCGGCTGGCCAAGGGATGTGAGGGTGTCTGTGCTTTTGTCAATGATGACATCGGTCAGGCAACCATCGATATTTTGGTTGAGGAGGGGGTGCAAATATTGGCAATGCGCTCGGCTGGTTACAGTAATGTGGATATCAAAGCGGCGGCGGGACGACTTCCGGTCGTTCGTGTTCCGGCATACTCGCCCTATGCGGTTGCTGAACATGCGATGGCACTGTTACTGACCTTAAACCGGAAGACCCATAAAGCTTATATGCGGACACGTGAATTTAATTTTAGCCTGATCGGTCTGACCGGGCTTGATCTGCACGGCAAGACGGTCGGGGTGATCGGAACCGGTAAGATCGGTCGGGTTTTTATTGACATATGTCGCGGTTTCGGGGTAAATATTATCGCTTACGATCCCTACCCGGCAAACGATGGAGCCATTAACTATGTCGGTCTGGATGAACTATTTGAAAAAAGTGACGTAATCTCACTTCATGCCCCCCTAACCCCTCAGACCCGACACATTCTTGATAAATCCGCCTTTGATAAAATGAAAAAAGGGGTTTTTATTATCAACACCTCCCGTGGAGCATTAATTGACAGTGAGGCGTTGCTTGCGGCATTAAATGAAGAAAAGGTCCGTGGTGCCGGTTTGGATGTTTATGAGGAGGAGGCCGATTTCTTTTTTGAAGACCGGTCCGGTTCGATCATCAAGGACGATGTGCTCTCATTATTGTTGTCACGCCCCAATGTGATCATTACCTCCCATCAGGCATTCTTTACCGAAGAGGCGCTATCTTCTATCGCCGAAGTGACCTTGCAGAATATCGAAGATTACTTTGCTGGCAGGGAATTGGCAAATGAGGTGAAGCTTTAGGGAAAGGCTTCAAAAATATTTATAAAGAACAAAGAAAAGATTTATACTTTGTTTATTGCCTATCGCTATTAATAAGAATATAATGAATAGCGTTGTAAGCAGGGCTTGTTAAATGCAGGAGCGTAATTGTATAGAGATGGAGGGTGGATTTTTTGGGAAGGTTGTTTAAGCACTTAAGGGGATATGAATGGTCGGTAGCATTGATCATATTACTGTTCGTGGTTCAGGCCTATTGCAATTTGTCATTGCCCCAGTATATGTCGGATATCGTGGATGTGGGCATCACGCAATTGGCGGTGACCGGAGCCGACAATGATGAGGCGATGAATTATCTGCTGGGTAGAGGCGGTGGGATGCTGTTTTTCTCAGTGGTGATGATGATAGCATCGATCTTTGTCAGTCTGCTGGCGGCACGTACCGGTGCCGGGATGGGTAGTCGGTTGCGGGGTCAGGTTTTTAAGAAGGTCATTTCCTTTTCCAATGCAGAAATTGACCAGTTTTCCACGGCATCGTTGATCACCCGCAGTACCAATGATATTCAGCAGATCGTGATGGTGACCATCTTTTTACTGCGGATGATCATCTACGCGCCGATCCTGGGAATCGGCGGGATTATCAAGGTGGCGGAGACCCAGACCGGGATGAGCTGGATCATCGGGGTGGCGGTTGGGATCATTTTGGTGATCGTTATCGTGCTATTGACGGTGACCATGCCTAAGTTTAAGAAGATGCAGACCTTGATCGATCGTCTGAATCTGGTATCGCGGGAGATACTGACCGGAACTTCGGTAATCCGGGCTTTTAGCCGGGAGCGGTACGAAGAGAAGCGGTTTGATGTTGCCAACCGTGATCTGATGCGTAATCAGCTCTTTGTCAACCGGATGATGTCACTGATGATGCCGTTAATGATGCTGATCATGAATGGGATCACATTGGTGATAGTCTGGTTCGGTGCTCAGGGTGTAGATACAGGGTCGCTGGAGGTGGGTGATCTAATGGCATTTATCACCTACACAATGGAAATAGTTATGTCCTTCCTGATGTTGACGATGATTTCGGTGATGCTGCCACGGGCGGTGGTTTCGGCGAAGCGGATCGATGAGATCCTTATGACCGAGGAAACGGTCTGTGATGCCGAAACGGTTTTCGATGAACGGTTAAATGATGCCAAGGGAACGGTGGTCTTTGACGATGTTTCTTTCCGCTATCCCAATGCTAATGAGGATGCTCTGGAGCATATCAGCTTTACGGCGACTGCCGGAGAAACGACCGCTATTATCGGAAGTACCGGTTGTGGTAAGTCAACCTTGCTTAATCTGATCCCCCGTTTCTTCGATGTGACGGCGGGGCGGATCACGGTGGATGGGGTAGATATCCGGACGGTATCGCAGAGTAAATTAAGAAGTCTGATCGGTTTGGTACCGCAAAAGGGGGTACTCTTTTCGGGTGATATTGCGTCGAACATTAAATTTGCCGGAGACTGGATCAGTGATGAGCAGATGATCGAGGCGGCACAGGTAGCGCAGGCAGAGGATTTCATCGGGGAAAAACCCGATCATTACCAAAGCGAGATCGCACAGGGCGGAACCAATGTTTCTGGCGGTCAGCGGCAGCGGTTATCAATTGCCCGGGCGATCGCCCGGCAGGCAAAGATTTTCTTGTTCGACGATAGCTTTTCGGCACTGGATTATAAAACCGATATTGCCCTGCGGAAGGCACTCAATGCCAAGGTGAAGGAGGCAACGGTTATCATCGTTGCACAGCGGATCAATACGATTTTACACGCCGATAAGATCATTGTGCTGGATGATGGTCGGATCGCCGGGATGGGCACCCACCGGGAGTTGTTAGCGGGTTGTGCTGCCTATCAGGAAATCGCCAATTCACAATTGTCCGAAGCGGAATTGTCCGGTGTCCAGAAGGGGTCTACGACCCAAACGAGTAGTAGTCCGACACTAAATGGCGCAGAGGGAGGAGTGAGATCATGAGCGAACCAAAAAGAAGCACAGGGCGACCTCCCCAGCGGATGGGGCATGGACCGGGGGCGATGATGCCCGGTGAAAAGGCGAAGGATTTTAAGGGAACCATTAAGAAGCTGATTAAATATATTGGACGTTATCGTTTTGCGATGGTGATGGTGGTCATCTTTGCCATCGGTGGGACGGTGTTTGGGATCGTTGGTCCCAGTATTTTAAGCGATGCCATCACCGAGTTATATAACGGTTATATAAAGAAGATGACCGGTGTCGGTGGGATCGACTTTACCTTGATCGGAAATATTTTATTAAGGTTAGCGGTTTTATACTCGATCAGTTCGGTGTTGATCTTTATTCAGGGTATGATCATGTCGGGGATATCGCAAAAGCTCAGTATGCGTTTTCGCCGCGAGCTTTCGGAAAAGATCAACCGCATTCCGATGAAGTATTTTGAATCCAATGCGGTGGGCGATGTGTTGTCCCGGATTACCAATGATGTGGACACTCTGGGTCAGAGTTTAAATCAAAGTGTCGTGACCCTGATCACATCGGTGACAACGATAATCGGCGTTTTTTATATGATGATGACCATCAGTCCGCTGATGACCCTGATCGCGCTGGCGATGCTGCCGGTCACCGGTTTGCTGATCGGCTTTGTGGTTAAGAAATCGCAAAAGTATTTTATTGCCCAACAGGGGTATCTGGGTAAGATCAACGGCCAGATTGAAGAGGTATACAGCGGCCATAATATCGTTAAGGCCTTTAATCGTGAAAAGGATACCGTTGAGGAGTTTGAAAAAACCAATGAACAGCTATTTAAATCGGGCTGGAAATCACAGTTTATCTCGGGTATGATGATGCCCATCATGGCATTTGTCGGCAATCTGGGTTATGTGGCGGTGGCGGTCAGCGGCGGTATCCTGACCATTCGTAAGGTGATTGAAATCGGTGATATCCAGGCGTTTATCCAATATGTCCGCAACTTTACCCAGCCGATCCAGCAGGTGGCGCAGGTGTCCAACATGCTGCAGTCGACGGCAGCGGCGGCGGAGCGGGTCTTTGAATTTTTGAACGAGGAAGAAGAGGATCAGACGGTTACCGATCCGGTGAAGCTTACGATGAAGGGCGAAGTGGTCTTTGACCATGTCCGTTTTGGCTATGATCCGGAGAAGGTCATCATCAATGATTTTAGTTGTCAGGTGAAGCCGGGTCAGATGGTTGCGATCGTCGGACCGACCGGTGCGGGTAAGACCACGATGGTGAAGTTGCTGATGCGGTTCTATGATGTGAATAATGGTGGCATAATGGTCGATGGCCACAATGTCAAGGATTTCAACCGGAGTGATCTGCGGGAAAACTTTGGGATGGTGCTACAGGATACCTGGTTATTCAAGGGGTCGATCATGGAGAATATCCGTTACGGAAAATTAGAGGCAAGCGACGAAGAGGTGATCGCGGCGGCGAAGGCGGCACATGCCCACCGTTTCATCCAGACCCTGCCGGATGGCTACCAAATGGAGCTCAATGAAGACGCCAGTAATGTTTCGCAGGGACAAAAGCAGTTATTGACCATCGCCCGGGCGATCCTGGCGAACAATCCGATCTTGATATTGGATGAGGCAACCAGTTCGGTGGATACCCGGACCGAGGCGCGGATCCAGAAGGCGATGAATAATCTGCTTAAGGGACGGACCAGTTTTGTCATTGCCCACCGGTTGTCAACGATCAGGGATGCGGATGTGATCCTGGTAATGAAGGATGGGGATATTGTGGAGCAGGGGAATCATGAGCAGTTGCTGGAGCAGGGCGGATTTTATGCGGAGCTTTATAATTCGCAGTTTGAGCAGGCGGTTGCGGGTTAGAAGTGTGTAAAGAAATTCTAAGTCTCCAAAGTGCGGAGACTAAG
>JAITWD010000013.1 GCA_031285465.1 Lachnospiraceae bacterium | reverse complement strand
ATCATTGTCCACGATCGCCCGACGCAAAAATTCATAACCCAGATCGGGAGCATAGCCCTTAAAGCTCTCCGGCCGTGCCATCTCATCAACGGCATGGTGCAGCGCCTCGATGATCGCCGGTGCTAACGGCTGGGTCACATCACCGATCCCCAGACGGATGATCTCCTTGTCAGGATGGGCGGCCGCATAGGCATTGACCTTTTTACCGATCGTGGAAAAAAGGTAACTTCCCGGCAGTTTTAAATAATTTTCATTAACCTTAAACATAATATTTTGTTCTCCTTTATAGTTACTGGGTATCTTCTATAGGTATCATCTATAAATATCATCTATATTAAACGGCACTCACCGGAAAAAGCCGTCTTAGCCGGACCGGTCATATAGATTACATTGGCATCCCGATCCCATCGGATCAGCAATTCTCCCCCCAACAGTTTAACAGTAACCGAATCCTGCGTCAAACCATTTATGATACATGCCGCCGCCGCCGCACAAGCCCCGGTTCCGCATGCCTTGGTCTCACCGCTGCCCCGCTCCCACACCCGCATTTGGATGGTCGCACGGTCGATGACCCTGACAAACTCCACATTGGTGCGCTGCGGAAAACGCTCGTGATGCTCAAAACGCGGTCCGACCTCCGCTAAAGGATAGTGATCCACCTCATCAACCAGCACTACCGCATGCGGATTACCCATTGACACATATGTCATTTCATATATTGTGCCCCCGACCGAGATCATTTCATTGACCTCATCACTCAATCGACCACCGACAGCTCCATCGATTTTGTCACCGACCTTACCGACGATATCATTTCCGCCGTTATCCATCTCCGTTACCGTCAGTGATGTCCGAAATTCTGGGGTGCCCATATTGACCGTAACGGTCACAACCTCTTTATCCTTGACCTCCAGCACCAGATATTTGATCCGGCCGCCGCTCTCCACCGTTATTTCGGTTCGCTTGGTCATTCCCGACTCATACACATATTTACCCACACAACGAACGGCATTTCCACACATTTCCGCCTTCGACCCATCCATATTGTAGATCTCCATCGCATAATCGGCCACCGCCGAGGGGTTAATAAAGACCACACCGTCACCGCCAATGCCAAAATGCCGGTCACTCAACCGGATTGCCAGCGCCGGCTTATCGGCATCCGCCACCCGCTCTTTAAACCCATCGATAAAAACATAATCATTCCCACAACCATGCATTTTAATGAACTTCATTTCCCGCCCTCCTGACTTCTGGTTTAGGGAAACGCTTTAATCAGCGTTTCCTTATCACTTTACCACAGACATAACAACACTGCCAACCCCATTTCTGCTTTTACCCTTCTTAAAATGCTTATCTCTTTTTGGAATACTTGCGCCATTTGATTAATATTATAGTAAAAAGAATTAATCGGGGTCCTGCTATGAAATCCAAAACTAAAATCATTGTACTTCATCTGAAAGAGTTGATATATACCGGTGTTTTTGCCGTGTTGGGCATTTTATTCATCGTCTTATTAGTCATGATGTTTCTGCCTGATAAAAAGACCGATGCCGGTTCCGGTGCTGCTCCCACCGTTACATATGTACCCGGTATTTATACCACCTCACTTTTGCTGAACGACAATGTTCTGGATATCCAGGTCACGGTGGATGCGTATCATATCAATGATGTCTCGATCGTCAATCTGGATGAAGCGGTCGCAACCATGTTTCCACTGATTGAACCGGCTTTTGAAACCCTATCACTCCAAATCGTTGATCAACAATCAACCGATAACATTACCTACTCCGATGAGAATAAGTACACCTCAATGGTTTTACTGGACGCAATAAATGCTTCGCTTGATAAAGCCATCGTTCCCAGCGAAGATGAGCTGATCTCTACGGAATAACTTTTTCCAATCCTACTGACCAAAAAAGGGAAGAGATGATCCTCTTCCTTTTTTTGTGCTATCTTCTTTATATTATGATGTAGGTGTCAAAATGTATTTTGACACCATGATACCACGGATTACTCCGCGCTTCGCGCTCCCATAATCCTAAGCCATTCGAAATCCGCCCTAATCGGGCTACTTTCTCATGTTTTGCGGGTCCCAAGATAAATCATGCAAGCATGATATCCAGTTACACGCTTTACCTTTTGACCCTGGTATCATATTATGTTTTTCATTATAAAAGCTTAATAAAATATTAAACTCTTAGCCTTTGCCCAATGCTATAATCGGTCTAGTTGATCAATAGCCAAAGGAAATGCATGGGAGATTAAAATGGGACTTTTATGGATGGGATTGGATACCGTATTATTAGTGGCTCTGTTAATGCCGATCATCTTAATTATTTACAAGATCAGGGGGATCCGCCGGACTGCCGGCCAAATGCTCCTCCTCCTGGCTTTCTGCGTCTACCTGTCGATGGTTTTTGGCGTTACCGGTCTGCCGTCGGTCCGCTCACTTAATTTTAATCTGAGGGTTAATCTGATGCCGCTGGTGGAGATCGGTAATAATTCCTCCGCCTACCTTAGACATTCGCTCTTAAATATTCTCATGTTCGTCCCGCTGGGCTTTATGGTCCCTTTGATCAAGAAACGCTACAACTCCCTGCCACGGATCCTCCTGCTTGGATTCACCGCCTCCGGTCTGATCGAGCTTTTACAGCTTTTCTCCTTCCGGATCACCGACGTGGACGATCTGATCACCAATACCCTCGGTGCCGTCGTGGGGCTACTCCTTTTCCGGTTAGCTGTGCACCTGCCATCACTGCCCTCACCCAAACACGGCAATAATCGGTATGAATTGTCCGGGCTGGCACTAACCCTTTTTCTGATCCATTTTTTTGTTGAACCCTATCTTACCGAGGCAATCTGGGCGATGCTGTAGGGCGGCGTTATGTTTGTCCTTATCGGCTGGTGCTACCCACCGATTGCGCCGGGGCTACGCCCCCAACCGTATCTTCCAGTCTTTGCCGGCACTCGGCTACGGCTCGAATATCGCTCGTCAGCTTGCTTCCGGGTTTCATCGTTTCTGTCATCGCCATCACCGCACTCCTCGCTGATGCAGAACTTTCAGAAGCGGCAACTATTCGGAAATATCGAATAGTTCAAACCGAGGGCGGTCGCAGGGTAATTTGCGAGATAGAATATTACCGTCTACATGCGGCTAAATTGTCGTTTTGCATAGGTAGATAAATCTCAAATCATTACCCGCATCTTGCTCTCTAAATTTTACATATCCCAAACGCTCATACAACTTTATGTTCCGCTCACTTTTTGTACTCGTAAAAAGCTCATACCGTTTATGTGGGCAAACTTGTTCAATCGCTTTCAACAATCCTGTTCCAATCCCCCGTCCTTGTAAATCAGGAAGCACCATTAATTTACCGATATACAGCGTTCCATTGTCGGAGTATGTTCTCACCGACGCAACAATACATCCATCCTCATTAACCACTTTTAAAAATACATACGTTTCAAATTCTGTTTCCAAATCTTTTAATGTTTGGGACAGCGGAGGTATATTAGGATTATTGCATATTATGGCTTCTCTTTGATATGCAAGATATTGCAAATTTAATATCTCTTGTAAATCTTTTTGGCTTGCTTTTAAAATCCGCATATATACTCCTTTACTCGCATTTTCTTTCAAAGCTAAAAGGATTTTATCATAACTGGTCTGGAAACTCAAACGAAATCGAAAGCACTTTCGCCCTATCTGTTCTTAACATAACATGCGGGAAAATATCTGGACAAAAGAGAAAAAATCATCGGGCGATCACTTGTTTAAAAACTTCATAAGCATCCGCCCACACCGCCGCATCCACCGGTTCATACATGAC
>JAITWD010000006.1 GCA_031285465.1 Lachnospiraceae bacterium | reverse complement strand
GATAACTTCTCGGTTGACTTTGCCTGTGTTGCGGTGGTTACACCCAACATCCGATTTGAGTTCATAGCTGTAAGATTGTGTTGTACTACCATAATATATTCCTCCTTGAATATGTTTTCTTCGCATCCCTGCGATGTTATTTGGTTGTGACACTATATATATCGGCCTTAAGCCAAATAACTTTAGTGTTTATAATAAATTTTAAAATAAAAATTATTATCAAGCCTTTTAAATAACTCAATTTACTACCGGGATATTTACTGCCGGGAATCCATGAAGCGGGGTGCCAAACCACCTTTCGGTCCACTAAGGCGACTGTAATAGTCCATTGCTGTTTTAGCACGGATCCGATCATTACTAATCTCACTGCGACGACCGGCAAAGGCTTTCTCAACCAGCTTCTTATTACGCGCCTCTTGAGCCTGAATGGTCACGCTGGCATCGGTAACATCGGCAACCAAAGCCTGCAGACGGTTTATCTGCTCCTTATACTGCACACGTCCCCTAAGTAGTTGCTCCTTAATACGATCATATAAACGTTCGAAACCTTGATCCAGTTGATTAAGTTCTTCAATTAGAGCGGTCTTACGATCGACACTGGCTTCAAAATCTTCTAAGGAAACCTTTCCTTCTTTCAAAGTTTCTTCCTGCGCAATATTTTCGGTTTCAACCTGTTGTAAGACAAGCAATTTTTTATGCAGGCTTTCCTCTAAAATTTGCAGATAATTATCAATCATGAGATACCTCGCTCCTTATTTGCTTTCATGACTTCTTTCCATGTATCTCGCATCGAACGCAAATGGGCAATGATCTCTTCCAGTATCTCCTTATCCTTTTTGATATTGGCCTCCAAAATGCGCTCCTGTAAATATACGTAAACACGATCAAAATCTTCGGCAACCGGATACTTCATATCCAGAGTGGCGCGAAAGTGATCAACAATCTTCAGTACTTTAATAATATGGGTATGAGCCTTAGGAATATCTTTCTGTTCAACAGCCAAAATCGCAATATTACAAAACTTAATGGCACCTTCGTAAAGCATCAGCACTAGTTCAGACGGCGATGCGGTCAAGACTTTACTGTTATTGTATTGTGCATATGCGTTCATCATTGCCATAAAAACACCTCATCCTGAATTGATTATCGACCCCGCAGGTTCTGCCTGCGGTAGTCGACAATATGTTATTGCAAAGCGATGTTATATCTGGTTATTTAGTTCATGTTACTACCCATGCATTTCGCAAGTTCTGTTGCGAAACTGCTTAAATCATAAGTGAAAAATCTTTGATTTCTCACATTACTCAACCGCCTAACAGACCGGTTACTGCACTTGAATTGGACTGCATTTTAGCCAGTGCAACCTCCATGGCAGAGAACTGCTTATAGTACCGATCCTCTGCTTCGATCATCTTTGCTTCCAGTTCACTAATCCTACCGGTGAAGCTCTCGTAATCCCGCTTCATTTTTTTATCATCAAAAAAGCTGGTCAAACTGGAATCATTGGGATCGCCCGCCTTCATAAGCTCATCCATTGCACCATATAAATTCTTGGATAAGCCAGCAAAGAACTTGGTTACGGTATCCGGATCGGCGGCAATCATGCCTTTTAATTTGTCGGTATTATTTTTGGTAAAGCTATCATCGGCATCACCGTCTATATGATAGGCACCCTTTTCATTGTCGGATGATGTGAAATATTCAAGGGTTTCAATCCCGAAGTTGGTCAAAAACAGCTTCTTGTCACCCACTTCGACCGCCCCCATCATTACTTCCTTCATCGTTCCAGACACCAACTGTAGTGTGCTATCACGACGCAGCAAACCGTCTTTGATCTTCTTCTCCCAGTCTGCAATCTCATCGTCGGTCATAGCATCCTTTTCCTCAGAGGTAAGGGGCTGGTAACCCGTTGATGATGCGGCATTATATAACTTATCCATTTCATTGATAAGCGCATTATATTCTTTCATGAATCCCTTTATCATGTCATAGATACCTTCGGTATCATCCTGGGTATTCAATTTTATTACTTCGGAGGTCTCCTCATTGACAGTAATGGTCAGACCGTTAATGGCAAAACTATCACTTTTAGAGGTGAATTCTGCCCCATTTAAGACTATTTTGGCATCCTGACCATCAATCTTTGTTGCTGCACTAAGTCCAGGCATCGCAGTGCTCATACCAGCCGCCATATCAATCCGCCCTTGCAGATCGGTTTCCAATGCGGTTCTGATAGCCGCTCCGCCATTAAGCAACTTATCATCCAGTTCGGTAGCTAAAGCCTCACCTTCGGCTATAAAATCGCTTTCTTTACGGTAAGTATCAACCGCTGCCAAATTCTCGTTAACAACGGTCAAACGACTATTAATATCAGCACGGCGTTGCTTCTGCTCATCGGTAGCAACGTCATCGGCCGGGATACCTTTTAATTCGGTTGTCAATGCGGTCTTTTCGTCGGTAAGAGTAGTAAATTCAGCTTCTAAAGCTCCTTTGCTGGTATCGGTATATCCTTTGGCATTCAAGGCCGATTCTGCGTCAGCCAGCCGAGTCCGCGCATTAGTTAATTCTTTGTTTACTGCAGTCCTTTTATCTTCCGCCGCCTTAACCTGTTTAGCCAACTCGGCATCAATCCACGCTTTACCATCACCGCTGTTAATATCCCATCCGGCAAGAGTATTATAATAATCTTCGGTAGCGCCGTCAAAATAATTGACTCCCATGGCGCTCAAAGCGTCAAAACCTTTCTGGTTATTGGCGGTAAGCGCAAAATCTGCAGCTTCACCGGTAGTCTTGGAGCTGATAAAAAAACGCTGATTGGCTTCATCAAAGTTGGCATTTACCCCAGCACCCTGTAGTTTAGAAACGATATCGGAAATCTTGGAGTCACCGGTCAACTCAATATCGGTCGTCTTTCCACCCGTGTTAACGGAAAATCTAACCGATTCGCCTGCGGCAATAGTACCACCGCTCAAATCCTTCAATGTGCTTTTACTGGTAAACGATCCGCCACTAAGCTCTGCCCCGGTAAGATAACCCGCTTTCGCCAACTGCTTTACCTCTAACTCCTGTACACCGTTTACGGCTTTGGCACCGGTCACAACACTGACCGCCGACGAATTGGAAACATTAGTAACCTTTTTACTGTACGCATCAGTAAAACGCATGTTATTTAAAACACCATTAAACAAGCTAAGCGCTTTAGTATTAAGTGCCTTCCAGGCATCCTGTTTCCATTGCAACGAAATCTGACTCTTTTTCGCTGTATCTACCTTATTTTTTTGGCCGCTTACCATCTCGGCGATAATCGCCTCAGTGTCCAGACCGGAATTCATTCCCGTTATTCTCATTGCCATATCAAAGTTCCTCCTATCGTCTCTCGTCTACAAGCAGTCCGGCCAATTCCCATGCCTTGGCTATCATATCCAAAGTCTTTTCCGGTGGAAGTTCTTTGATCAGTTCCTTAGTTTCTTTATCAACGATCTTGATAGTAACCCGGTTGGTCTTCTCATGAATTCCGAAGACCGCTTCGGAACGGGGCATGTTTTTATTTAGTCGCTCAACCGCCTTTTTAATCTGTTCGGTAGTTGCTTTTGGGTTTTCCTGCTCCGGAGAACTTCCCTGTTCCTCTTTGCCGTCTTTATTATCAACTTTAGCAACCGATGCCGTAGTGACATCGACATTGGCTACTTGTTCTGGTGTGGCCGATTCAGGTGCTTCAGCGATCGGCGTTGGTGCCATCTGCTTTTGGGCAGGCTGGGCTTGATATAACATTACACTTCCTAATGGTTCTATTGCCATTGTAATCACCTCCATGTGAATAATTGCTCTCTACGGGATTAACTTCGAGCCTTTACGTCTTCTGGTCTTTATATCGACAGAAATCACGAAAAGTTTAGAGGTTCAATAATTCTTTTGAATTTTAATTTGTCTTTCATCTTTTGGATTTTTAGCTTATTCAAAAACTTCTCACTTAAAAAGTTTTTTCAAGGCATCCATGCCTTCTACATCGGTTGAATCCATATTGGCTTTCTGGATTTCGAGATAAACCTCTTTTCGGTAAACCGGCACTTCTTTGGGTGCACTAATACCAATCTTAACCTGCTCCCCTTTTATTTCCAAAACGGTGATCTCGATATTATTATTGATAATGATGGCTTCATTTTTCTTTCTGGATAAAGCTAACATTTACTCACCTTCTTTCCCTTGGTTTAAGATGTCATAGATCGGAAATTTAATCGCGTAACGATTATCTTCCAGAATAACCTGACATGCCTTTTTTGCCGTCGCGTTGATGATAATAGGGGCCCGCAGGTTAACCGACATCTCCTCTATCTTCCGGGGAACGGTCAAGGTGACCAGGATCAGCATTTCATTGTCCACCAAACTGCCTATTGGCGCAAACACTTCATCGTCAATCACCGGATTATACTCCTGGCATACGATCAAAGGATCCATAACCGGCATGGCGAAGGCCGGTTCTTGTATTGACTGAAGCCAATGTACGCTGCCTGTACCTTTCTCGTCGTCATGTATCAAGGCAAAATCGGTCAGATTGGGGAATCCGATAATGCCGGCCGGAAATTGGATGATTTTGTCGTCATCTATTTCGATTTCGTCAAAATTCTTTGTTACTATAATCATTACTTATCCTCCGCTTTATTATTCTTTGTATATCAGTCTTTGTTTACACCGGCTTTGCTTAACCGGTCGAACTTACAGGTCTTAGTTTAGATATAATTAATCAGCGATGTCTGCATGATCTTACCCGAGGCCATCAGTGCTGCATTATAGGATAATTCTGTACTGGTCAATTTAATGGCTACATCAGAGATACTGGCATCTTCGTTTTCTGACTTCAATGTTTCAAAGGTGGTCTTTTGTGATAATAATCGATTACCGATCATATCCAGGCGAGCACTGCGGGTTCCGCTGTCGGTAACCGCCACGTTGATATCGTCCAGCGCGTTCTGCATCTTGGTAACAACCCCTTCAAACATCCTATGGACATTCTCACGAATGTGATCGCCGGCTTTTGTGGCCGCATCCAGTTGTTTCCTGACCAATTCATAATCGGCAGTACCGGCTGATAGCGTTCCTAAGACTCCCTTCATATCATTAACGGTAGTTTCAATCGCCCGAAGTTCAATGACTGCCCGGTCCAAATCATCCATGTTACGATCCATAGCATGGGTAAAGACATCTGCCGCACTGGTATTGATGACTATGGTTTGATTATAACCTACATCATATTCAATTTTTTGTCCATTAGGATTAATCGGTTCTTTGGGAACTCGGGGCGCGCCACTTGCATCCAGATTCTGATTATAGTGAATGGTTTTCGAAGTGCCATCCGGCATAATCTCCTCAGAAGTACAGGCAAAGTAATGTTCGGGGCGCAGATCGCCTTCTTTCCATTCATCTTTACTATAGGTGACGCGAATCTCGGTGCCGGTGGTAACCGTCCCGACTATTGCATTATAGGCTGCATCGGAAAATAAAATCTCACCGGTCTCCGGCACATAAACCGAACCGCTTACACCGGCCCCATTCATTGTCATAATCGTCTGATAAGGATCGGGAGATGCTGTCGAAGATACCGGGGTGCTTGCCGCGGTCAGGGACACCTCCGCCCCGGCATTATCCATATAGGTCAGTGTCGGTACAGTACCATCCATTAGATCATCATAAGACAAACGTAACCGATGGATATCGCCATTATTAACATCCTGCTCCTCTATCGTTTCATTAGGCGTATTATCTGCACCAGTGAATCCGGCATAATTCCCTTTGTTCAGGCCTTCAACTCCCGCCTGATCGGTGTAGTTGATGGAATCAAAGCTATTTATACCTACCTGCTCGGTAATAGAGTATTCTAAGTCCTTACTTTCCACCTCGTCATTAAAACTCAGGGTGGTGTCGGTACGAAAACCGGTGAAAATATACCGCCCCGCATAATCAACGTTGGCAGTAGCATAGGTCTCATCCCGCAGTGACTTGAGTTGTTCCATGATGATGGATAACTGTTCGCCTTCCAGATCTTTATTGGCTCCTTTATTACCCTGTTCGATCATTTTAGTAATAACATCATTGACCGTGCTGAGTGCATCTTCGGTCACGGTCAGCCATGCTTCGGCATCCTTGGCATTCTTTTCAGAAAACTGGGTCAGTTCGGAGACGCTGGTACGCAGGCGCAATGCTCTGATGGCAATAACCGGATCGTCGGACGGTCTGGTTAATTTCTTCTGGGTCGCCATCTGGGTACTCAGTTTATCTTGCAGTATCTTGTTGTTGTTAATATTATATAATGTGTTGTTCTGCATGATTTTATTGGTCATTCTCATCGGTCTGTCCACCTTTCTAATCATATAACTTTATGTCTCATAAAACTTTGCCTTACTTCGCCAAACCGCCTGGTGCGTCTAAGCCACCACATCAGCACGCGAATATATGATCAATCAAATATCATACGCCGGTTTGTAAGATTAACCGGTCATATATTTCCGACATGGTCTGTATCATTTTAGAAGCTAATGTATAGGAGTTCTGGTATTTGACCAGATTGACCGCTTCTTCATCCTCATCCACTCCGGAAATGGAACCGCGCTGATTGTTGATAGCGGTATCAAGCCCTGCATAGGTTTTCTGGAAGGTATTGGCATTGCCAGCGTTAAGTGCCACATCGCCCAGGATCAATTCCAGAAAGTCAACCGCCGTTCCGTTTCGGAAGTTGAATTTTTCTTTGCTTACCAGCATGTCGATCATCTCTTTAATCTGCTCGCATTCTTCCACACCCACATCGGCGGTGCTCTTGCTACCCAAACGATCGGCATTACTGACCAATTCGGCAAAAACGGTGACATTACCGGCCGTTATTTCATACAAACCATTCCCAGCTGTCGCATCCAGATCTCCGGCTTGAAACTGACTTCCGTCCACCTTCTCACCGGTAAAAAAGATAGAACCGGCCTGCCCTTTTGTATCGTATCCGCTGGTAAAAATATCATTGACCTTTTCCGCAAAACCCCTGAGCCAGGCATTCATCTGGGTCATATAATACGGAACGCCCTGATAATCGACATCAGACCCATTCTCAGCCTCTTGACCAATCTTACTTTGGTTAATAATATCCTCACAGCGAGTATTATCCAGAGTAAAGGTATATTGTTGTTCTGTAGCATCATACTCCCAATCGGAATAGTAATACACCTGTCCGCCTATGTTCAGCGTCCCGCCTGTGTCGGATAATCCGCACAGTTTCATATCCATCAGATCGGTATCGGTCACCGCCACAGTTACGGTGGAGGTCAATACACCATTAGGCAGGCTGGTGGTTCCAATCTCTTTGACACGACCATTGAAATATACGCTGTTATTCCCGTCACGCATTTCAAACAGACCCTTTAATTTGCCATCCATGGCACCATTGTTCATATTAAAATTATTACCGTTATCCCACTTGACATCGAAAAGACCATCCACATCGGTTTGATTAACCTTTTCATAGCTCTGCCGTGCCGTACAGATCAGTTGATTGTATTCGTTACCGCTGGCTAAAATCTGACCACCGGCAATACTGACCGTATAGTTGGTTCCGCCGGTTAAACGGGTGGGATCGTTGGCATCATAAATCGGAGTTTCTTCCACCTTAACGTCCACCAATAGTGACAACTCATCAACCAGGGCCTCTCGCTGATCACGCAGTTCATTGGCCGGAACGCCTGATAGTTCGATTGTATTGATCTGACGGTTTAGGATGGATAGCTTTTCTCCAATGGAGTTGATTTCGTCAACCGTTTGTTTGATCTCCAGATTGAGGTCATTTTGCATTTCCTGAAGATTGCCATACATATTATTAAAATACTCGGTCATTGCACTGACCGAGGAGATAAAATCTTTCTTAAAAGAGGTGCTACTGGAGTTGGTAGTTACCGACTGTAGCGCATTGCTCATCTCATCAAAAAGGGTCTTAAAGTCTGACATACCGTCATCTTTAAAATAATCCTCCATCGTCTGCATATAGTACTGTTGAACCTCACACTCACCCAGGCTGGAACGATTATTCCAATACTTAACATCATAAAAATGATCACGGACCCGTTCGATGGCGATAGTATCGACACCGGCGCCGGCACAACCGTAGGTGGTAAAGGTACGTAAAGCATCACTCGCCTCTTGAACCACCTGTTGGCGACTGTAACCAACCGTCTGAGCATTGGCAATGTTATTAGAAGTGGTGTTCAAAGCCGCATTGGCAGCGCGAAGTCCACTGCTGGCGATATATAGTCCAAAAAATTGTGAAGGCATTCTGTTTCATTCCTTTCCGACTGATAAGTAGGTGCTTATACTACGGTTTACTCTTATTCTTAACTATGTTCAGTGCTTACGATCAGCGTCCTAAAGTGGTCAAAAGATGTTCCAGCATTTCACTAATGACATTTATATAACGGCTGGAAGCATTGTAGGCATTCTGGAACATGATCATGTTACCCATTTCTTCATCAGATGCAACGCCTACCACCTGTTCTCTTGCTCCATTCAGACCATTAACGGTCATTTCCTGATTGGCACATATTTCACGAAAAACCGAACCGGTATTCGCCACCTGAGACACCATGCTGTTATAGTAGCCGGACAGGTTGACTTTAGTTGCCACATTAGGATTCAGCGTGTACTCTCGTTTATCAAACAATTCCTTTAATTTGGTGGTTGTTTCACGATCCACCTGACCATCGGATCTTATGAACCCCAATAAGGTCGGGGCTTGCCGCAGTTCATCATTGATGGTCATGTTACTGACCGAATAACTTCCACTGGGCGATATTTTATTGAAAAGTTGTAGGGGATTGCCATAGCTATCGCGCATATAATCCGGATCGCTTGCCTGTGCTGCATTGGCGGCATCGGTCAGTATCTGATTGATGCCTTCGGCCACTTTATTAACCAATTGATCAAACTCTGCCTGCATGTTCATAATGACCGATTGGGATATTTCACGGTCATAATAGTCAGGATCATTGGGCTTGGCTTGCAGATCTTCATAATTGGCGCGGTGATCCCCCCTGTTGATCAAGGTGGATTTGAGACTGCCAATGTCGGTGTTCATTTCGGAGGAAATGATCTTATCTAGATTAAAGACGGTTGCGCCCTCAATATTGATCTGCTCCTCACCAAAAGCATCTATATAAGTAGTCGCCAATTGTTTCCAATAGGGGGTATGAAAGCCGGTCGTCGGGTCGGTGTAAATCGCCATCTCATTGACCATATCGGGCTTAATAAAGTCATTACCCTCTATTTTAACATTGACATTACCAAAAATATCATAATCATAGGAAATATTAGCCAGGGTACCCAACTCATCCAGCAGGTACTCACGCCGGTCACGTAAATCGTTGGCCCGTTCGACCTTACCCGATTCAACCCGAAGAATAGCTTCATTTAACTCTCTTATTTCATTTCCGATACCATTAATCCGTTCAACATCGCCTTTAATACTCGCGTTCATATTGTCCTGATAATCGGCCAACCCTTTATAAACCGCATCGGCTCTGGTCAGGAATTCATAGGCACGTTGTACAAAAACACTCTGGTTGGATGCCTGCTCGGGCACATTCGCCAAATCCTGTACCGATGTCCAGAGGTTCTTAAGTGCCGTCGCAAAATCCTCCCCCTCCAACTCCTGAAGAAGATTCTCCACCTCTGCCAAGGTCGCATTAGAGGTCTCATAAAAAGCACTTCGGCCCGATTCCTTCCGAAAAGCTTTATCTAAAAAATAATCCCGTTGGGTTTTGGTTTCAGAATAAATAACCCCTAGACCGACCTGCTGTGGTGCAACTGCAGATCCATTTATCGAAATAGTGTTATACTGACGG
>JAITWD010000277.1 GCA_031285465.1 Lachnospiraceae bacterium | reverse complement strand
CTCGCTCATCGGCATCGATTCCTGCTTATGTATTTTATAACTTCTGATCCGCTGACGTCCTTGTACCATATCACCGCAATAAAGGCGGTTTTTCAGAATATCACCCACACTTTTGGCACTCCACAATGACTGCTTCCCCGAATGCGGATTGTAATATCCGGTCCCCTGCTTTCTTTTATAGAGTGATGGACAGGCTATCCCCTGGGCGTTCAGGCGATGAACTATTGCATTTTTACTCATCCCGTCAAGAAACCAATCATAGATTCCCTTAACCACCTCGGCCGCTTCTTCATCAACCAGCAACCGATGCCGATCTTCCGGATTTTTCCTATAGCCGTAGGCGGCAAAGCTCCCGATAAAATCGCCATTACGCCGCTTATAATCCAGCACCTGCCTGATCTTTCGCGAGGTCATATAACAGAAATTATCATTTATCACATTGGTTATCGGTACCAGCAGACCGGAAATACTATCGGGATTTTTATAGCTGTCGATCCCCTCTGACAGGCTGATAAAGCGCACCCGCATCCGCACAAACAAATCCTCGATCAGACGGCCTGCATCGCTATAATTCCGGGAAAGACGGGAAAGATCCTTAACAATGACACAATTTATTTTCCGGCTCGTTATGTCGGCTAATAAACGCTGGAATCCTTCACGGTCGATGTCAGTGCCACTGTAACCATCGTCGATATACTCAATCGCATTGCCGAATTCCGCTATGTGCCCCTGATAATACTCCTCCAACAGCTTCTTTTGATTGGCAACACTATTACTGATAACCGCATTACTCCCGGCCTTTCCCCTGACCAGGTCTTCTTTTGATAGACGGATATATTTTCCCAGACTCCATATTAAATTATCCTGATTGGTGGCTTGAGATTGGTGATTTCGGTTTTTGGTCCGTGCCATATTGCCCCTTTCGATTGCGCATAAACGATCTTCATTATTGCTATATGTGACAGCCGGTTAAACTATACCCCATGCATTAAGTGCTTATCCACATTTTCCATAAATAACGGTTACTACCGGTCCAATAGGACCAAGCGGCACTCCGGCAACGGCGGCCACCCTTTTCGCCTCATTGGCTGACTTTCATTTTAGTCGTCAAAGTGGTCAATATATCGTTACTAGTGGGACGTATTTACAATGGGATAGTGAAAATATTCATTTGGGTGACGCCAGTATTTCCAATTCGGATCAGAGCATCCTCCTAACCGGCTCGGCTGATTTTTATAAATTGTCCTTCAGTATCTGCCCTGAGAGTACCGATTCGGATGTCTATCTTGAGATAATCGGTCGAAATAGCCCGCTTTTCGACAGCGTCTTTGTTCTTCCTTACAAGATACCCATTCGTGTCGGCGGATACTATCCGGTGACTTCCACACCGATCATCATCCCCGCTGAAGCGATGATGGGGGCAACCGGTATTTCTTTAAGACTTAAGGGGGGTAGCCTGGTCTGGAATGTATCTGCAACATCGTTTGACGGCGCTATATATTCCCTTACGTTAGAAGGTCTTCGTCTATAACGACCGGCTGGGAAACCGCATAAAACTCTGCCGGCCCGTTTCCTTAATAAACGGGTACTACCGGTCCTGCCGGCCCTGCCTCTGCCATTTTATCTTACGGTGGCGTGGAAATGAATGAAATGTATACCTCCCGGGTTACCGGTGGTATAGCTATGCCGGCATTTGCCCGGTTTTATTATCTTACCGGCAGCAGCCTAACCGATGGCGATAACGGATTCATTATCAATAATACCGGCATTTATTTGACCTATTACCACATGGTCATCTCAACGCCCACAACTGGCCTCTCCATTACCACACAGCTTAATGATTCAAATGGTATTTTAATCCCGCGAACCAATATCACTAATGAAATCTTAAGTGCCGAACAGCACGTTTTTGCCATAAATACCGTTTTATCTCTGGAGGCCGGTGATGAGGTTTCCTTCGTTTTAACCTCAACTGGAACCGCCAATATATCCCGGCATAATGGTGTGATCATGTTTTTGCAGATCGGCTGATGACCCGACTGCTTTGCCTTATGTCGATACTGACGCATGTGATGCCAAAATACAAAAGCTTTTGGTATCACATACAAATCAATATCTGCCGGCGCAGGTTGTCCGTCTACGCCGGCAGATATTATAAGTAGATCGGCTATTCCCATAAAATAAGCGGAAGGAATTGAAAAAACCGACAAAGAAAATGCACTGGAAAAATAATTGGAAAAAAATAAAAAAATAATTGGAAAAAAATAAAAAAATACGTTGACAAATCATAGCGCTTATAGTATATTAGTATTTGTCCGTTGGAAATGGTTCGATTAGAACTGCACGACGTGTCAATGTGCGCGAGTGGCTCAGTGGTGGAGCACGACCTTGCCAAGGTCGGGGCCGCGGGTTCGAGTCCCGTCTCGCGCTCTCACTAAAAGATTGGAAGTGTTGATAATACAGCACTTCCATTTTTTAATGGCATATCCCCCCTGCACCCTATCGTTGCCACATCGACCCGAAGATCCGTTTCCTCCTATAAAGATGGCTATTTCATTAATTTCTTGTTCAATTCTTTTATTCCCACCCTTAAGCTACATTTATTCGGTCACCTTTGTTTTAAGTAGGCAAAATATTCATATAACGCCTGCGACAATGGCGGCGCACCATCACGAAAGCGTATCTGCACCGGCCGGTCACCCGCCAAAAAGCAATATGGATTATGTACCTGCTCAATATATTGCCCGATCCGGTCGATCGACTCCACCTTCTCATCAATAAAAACCGCCTCGACCTCCACCAATTCGTGCTGATCGATCGCACATATGTCCCGTTTACTCATTTGGATCAACTCTTCTTTATCCATATGACAAAACCCTGCCGCCAGCCTTTAGACCAATATATGCCTCCGCTTTGCTGGTTATGTTTACGCACCGCCACCGATTTTCTTCGCGCCATGCTTGCGCCCCACCGCAGTCAGACCAGAACTATCTCATCACTGTTACGATCAAAATAATATA
>JAITWD010000320.1 GCA_031285465.1 Lachnospiraceae bacterium | reverse complement strand
ATCGCCCGGGGTTCAGGGGTGGATATCAGCGTGGTGAACCGATTTATTAAGCAGTTTGAGCAATCCCAGAAGATGATGAAGCTGATGCCCGGAATGATGGGCGGAAAGCGCGGTCGCGGAATGGGTGGGATGTTCGGCGGCGGGAAGTTTCCTTTTTAAAGTTTTGGTTTCCCCTGGGGATGTTCCTGCTGGGAATTTACCTTTGGGAATTGCAAAATAAATATTATAAAAATGTAAATTAATTATGGAGGTGAAAGAAATGGCGGTAAAAATCAGATTAAAGAGAATGGGACAGAAGAAGGTGCCTTTTTATAGAATCATCGTTGCAGATTCAAGGTCACCACGGGATGGTAAGTTCATTGAAGAGATCGGAACCTACAACCCCAATACCGATCCGAGTACCTTTAAGGTAAACGAGGAGCTGGCAAAAAAATGGCTGGCTAACGGAGCACAGCCGACCGACGTGGTCAGCAAAATCTTTAAATTAGCTGGAATTGAGAAATAGGCACTTATTGGGATAGTTGGCTTATGGAGGTGTCGGTATGAAAGAATTAATTGAGATTATTGCCAAAGCATTGGTGGATCATCCCGACGAGGTCGTGGTGATCGAGAAGGACGAAGGGCGGCATGTAACGTTGGAACTACATGTGGCGGCTTCGGACATGGGTAAGGTTATCGGCAAGCAGGGACGGATCGCGAAGGCGATCCGCTCGGTAGTAAAGGCAGCATCAACGCGTGAGAATAAGCGGGTTGATGTGGAGATCATGTAGGCTATATAAGTTTTTATAGTCCGGTGAGCCGGTAAGCTTGTCATAAGGTATCGGTAAAGAGGTCATGAACATAAAGTGTGCGCGCTATTCAACTTAAGTTGGGTGGGGCGCATGTTTTGTCCATAGGAAATTTCTGGCAATCGGGATCGCTCTATAATCAAAAAAGGTGTTTGCCAAGGTGGTGGATTAAAATTGTGAAATGCTTTATCTCGATAATTCCGATGATTTTTCAGTGCTACAATGACATCAGCAAAATAAAAACAGCTTGGATACCGGTAAAATAAATTGACATAAAAAATTATCCGCCTATAATTAGAGTAAGACCGAAGCCATAAACCATCGGAATAGTCGGTCGAAAGGTGGAAATATGTTGACGATCAGAAAAGCAAGCGATGCCGACAGTGCCGGGCTTCAAGAACTTTATCTCAACCATCTTGCCGCAGAGCCTCCGAAGGAGCTGCCCGATAGCCACCAATGGCAAGAGCTGCTGGGCGAACTGATCAATATGCCCAATTATTTTTTGTTGGTAGGGGAGCAGGATGGACAGGTAGTTGCTTCGGTAACCCTGATCATTATAAAAAACCTTACCCATAACCTGCGACCATACGCTCTGATTGAAAATGTCGTAACCCACCAAAGCTTTAGGAACAAGGGCTACGCCACCGCCTTAATAAAGGATGCGGTCACTATTGCGACCGATCACCGGTGCTATAAGGTCATGTTGATGACCGGTTCCAAAAAAGAGAGCACCCTCCATTTCTATGAGCAGTGTGGTTTTAATCGCAATGATAAGACCGCTTTTATTGGTTGGCTATAGTCTGGGGAAACGCTGCATTAATCAGTGTTTCCCTATATAAGGTATATAATTGTTTTATAGAGATCAAGGTACAAGAGAAAGGAATGACAAGACACAATGGAAGACCGTTTTCAAGTAGGGATCATAACCGCACCACACGGCGTTAAGGGGGAGGTAAAAGTATTTCCGACCACCGATGATGTCCGGCGCTTTAAGCGGCTCAAAAAAGTAATCGTCGATATGAGTATCGGTGATAGCTTTGATAGCCCGGCGGGAAAGGATCTCATTTTAGCCATCGAGAATGTGAAGTTTTTTAAGCAATTTGCCATTCTAAAATTGTCCGGCGTCGATAGCATGGATGATGCCCTTAAGTATAAAGGAAAAAGCCTGTGGGTTGAGCGCAGTGATGCCGTCCGGTTAGGTAAGGGCGAGTATTTTATTGCCGACCTGATCGGGCTTTTAGTGGTAAATGAGGACGAGCGTCCGCTGGGCAGGCTGACCGATGTCCTTCAAACCGGTGCCAACGATGTCTATACCGTTCTAATGGAGGATGGGAGAGAGGTGTTGATCCCGGCGATAAAGGAATGTATCTTGGAAGTGGATATGCCGGGGCAAACCATGAAGGTGCATCTTTTGGATGGTTTACTTGATTAAGTAGAATAAAAATAAACAAAAAATATAAAAGGGGATGATATGCACCGACCGCCTGTGATTGGAATGAGAATAATAAAAACAAGTCTATCGGTAGTGCTGTGTCTGTTGCTGGGCCTTTGGCTGAACCAGCCGCCGCCGATCTTTGCCTGTATGGCCGCGGTGATCGTGACCAGAGAAAGCTTTGAGCTGTCAATGAAACAGGCGATCGCCCGCGTTTTAGCCACCGTTGTCGGCTGCCTTTTTGCCTTGGTGGTCATGCATTTTCCAATCGGCAACGACTATCTCCATATTCTGGTGACCGGCTTGGGCTGTGCTCTGACCATCTACTTCTGTGTGTTGATAAAACATCCTGATGCGGCGGCGTTATCGGCGATAATTTACCTGTCGCTGGCACTTACCCATATCGATGACAAATTTGTTTTCACCGCCACCCGCTTTATCGAGACGGTGATCGGAATAATAATCGCCATTACGGTAAATGTACTATTGAAAAAAAAGCGAATAGAGGAAATACAATGAACTTTCACATCATGACCCTTTTCCCCGAAATGGTCGAGCAGGGTCTTAACACCAGCATTATCGGTCGGGCCGTCACCAACGGTTTTATCTCGATCGAGGCGGTTAATATCCGTGACTACACGACCGAACGTCATAAAAAGGTGGATGATTACACCTACGGCGGCGGTGCCGGAATGTTGATGCAGGCGCAGCCGATCTATGATTGCTATAAAGCCATCACCCAATCGATCGATCCGCAGGCATCTCGCCGGGTCATCTATGTTACCCCGCAAGGGCGTCTGTTTGATCAGAACATGGCGAAGGAACTGGCCAAGGAGGACGAGCTGATCCTGCTCTGCGGTCATTATGAAGGGGTCGATGAGCGGGTGCTCGACGAGATCGTGACCGATCATATTTCCATCGGCGACTATGTTCTGACCGGAGGAGAATTACCCGCCAT
>JAITWD010000256.1 GCA_031285465.1 Lachnospiraceae bacterium | reverse complement strand
GTAAAAGTGCTTTGATATCTGCTTAATAAAACCGGCAACGATGATCGATCTTCGTTGCCGGTAGAGCTCATATTATTTATTACTTGCGCACCAGATGACGGGGCAGACCATTAATAAATAACGGCTGTAATTCACCCATGATCAACGGACGGGCATAGTTGATGTATAATTCGTTCAAGCCACAGCCATCATCGGTGATCCATTCGGCCGGAACCGGACGTTCCACATTGGCGATCGCATGGATATCGTAAGCACTGGTCCCGCATTGGTAAGGATCGTCGCCGTTACGGTCAAGGGTGATCATGACTCCGGTCTTACCGGCTTCGGCCGCCATAACGGCATCATGTCCAACCTGGAAGGCTTCATTAATATCGGTCAGGGAGGCTAAATGGGTCGCAGCGCGCTGAAGGGTGGAAAACTCTACCGCTCTGGTCTTTAAGCCGGTTTCAGCAGCCACTTTATTGGCAAGGGTGGCGGCACAACCGGAAAGCTGCTTGTGACCAAAGGCATCAACGAAGTCGGAGGCATTTCCCAGTTCGCAGACAAAGCGTCCATCAGCAAGTGATACCCCTTCGGAAACGGCAATAACCACCGACGACTTGGTCGCGGCAAGATGTTTCACCTTTTCCATAAATTTATCCATATCGAAGGTTACCTCCGGTAGGTAGATGGCATCGACACCGGAGCAATCCTCACCTTTAGCCAGGGCAGCGGCAGCGGTCAGCCAGCCGGCATGACGTCCCATGATCTCGACGATACAAACGGTCGGTTTCTCCACACCGAATGATTCGTTGTCGCGGATGATCTCTTTTAAGCTGGCAGCAATATATTTAGCCGCCGAACCATATCCGGGGCAATGGTCGGTAATCGGCAGATCGTTGTCGATGGTCTTAGGTACTCCGACGAAGCGTTGTGATTTACCATGTGCGGCAGCGTAGTCGGAAAGCATTTTGACGGTATCCATTGAATCGTTACCGCCACAATAGAAAAGGCACTCGATGTCATGTTTAGCCATGATCTCAAAAACCTTTTCGTAGGTTTCTTCATGTCCCTCGATTTTAGGCATTTTGAAGCGGCATGAACCAAGAAATGCCGACGGGGTACGTTTAAGCAGTTCGATACCGGTTTCGTCGTCAAGGTATTCGCCCAGGTCGCAGAGGTTGTCCTGAAGGAAGCCCTGGATACCATGAACCATGCCGTATATTTTATTTACACCCAGTTTCTTGGCGGCGGCATATACGCCGGCGACAGAAGAATTGATGACGGCGGTAGGGCCGCCTGATTGTCCAACTACGATGTTTCCTTTCATGATTAGATCTCCTTTTGATTTTGATTTTGTTTTGATTTCAGTTTGAATCCGGATTTCAGTTTTATCCTTATAATTTATCCCTATAAGAAGTGCTTTTATCCATATGTTGGGATAGAATTGCTTTCTTGACGATTATAGCAGAAATTAGGGGTTATAACAATAGGAAACTTGGGAAATCGCAGTTTCGCATATCTCACCGTTTTGCCTTAAATAAAGATACCCCAAATCAATGCGGAAATAAGCGACGGTCCTTTCAGTTATTCCGAAAAGACCGTCGCTTGGCATTTTATTTTATTTAATTATTTCCGATACTTTACCCACACTTCATACGGTCTTTTAACCCTTTCGTTGTGAACCGTAGATTCAAAATACAAAGACCCGTTTTGGCAGGATAGGACTAATCGCAACTGCATTTTTTCACCATACCCGCATACTATTTCCACCTAACTTAATTCATTGTTTTAATAACCGCCGCTTTCCAGTATTTGTGCCGAAACCCCCAAATTTGTAAGTTCTATTGTTGCCATAACATTTGCTACGGAAGTTATTTCACCGATAAACCAATTTGTGTTTTCCATTATTGGTCTCCTTTTTGATTACATATTTATTACATTTTTTATTTCAGTAAAACTGCACATACGTATGCAATAAGTAAATATTATCGAATTCATAGTTTATTTGGTTACCCAATTTTCTCAATTCATAGCATTCATCATTTCGCAGACACTTTACTGCTCTTTCTAACGCTACCCTTTCTGTCCCGTGCCTATTTTGTCGTCTTAGACCACCATCACTATTCTAAGGAAACACTGATCTGACTTACAAGGTTATAAAATTCGACGCGATAGGGATCGGCAGCGTCAAGGTCCTCGAGGACCGAGCGGACGTGGTCGAGAGAGGCTCTGCCCTGGTTATTACTACGGGAAGCCAGCAGACCAAACTCGGCGACAGCGGCGGCAAATTGCCAGTCACGGCCTGGGTCAGCGCTATAGCTTTCGTAGTCGACAGGGTAGCTTTGGAGGGCACTGGTGTTGCCCGCCGGTTTTTTATAACGGATGTTAATGGTCAGCCATTCATCGAAATAGGCGCGATTATTTGCCGGAATATTTCCATAGATGGAGTTTTGGCTTTGCGTAAGGGCGACGACCGGTTGTTCGAGGATGATCTCATAGAGGGCGGTCACACTGTGACCGGCGCCGATCTCACCGGCATCTTTGGTGTCATCCTGAAAATCCTGCCAGTCCATACGGCGGTTTTCGTAACCAAGCAGACGATATCCGCTCACCACTTCGGAGTTAAAATCCACTTGGATCTTGACATCTTTACATATAGTCAGAAGGGTGGCACCCATTTCTTCCACCAGAACTTTTTGTGCTTCGCGGGTGGTATCGATATAGGCATAGTTGCCATTGCCTTTATCGGCAAGGAGCTCCATGTTATTGTCCTTGATGTTGCCGGTTCCAAAGCCGAGTACCGAAAGGAAAACGCCGGTTTCCCGTTTGGCGGTGATGAGGTCGCCCAGCTCTTCTTCGGAGGTCAGACCGAGATTAAGATCGCCGTCGGTCGCGAGGATCACACGGTTATTGCCACCTTCAATAAAGTATTCCTCCGCCAGTTCATAGGCGGTCGTGATGCCCCGGCTGCCATTGGTTCCACCACCGGCGGTCAGGTTGTCGAGCGCATCGATAATGGTTTGTTCTCTGTGACCGCTGACACCGTCAAGGACAATACTGTCGCTGCCGGCATAGGTGACGATGGAAACACGGTCTTTATCGGAGAGGTTAGCGGTAAGCAGGGCAAAAGACTCTTTGAGCAGAGGCAGCTTATCCGGTTCATCCATCGATCCGGAGACGTCCAGTAAAAAGACCAGGTTGCTGGCCGGTGCCTGAGTATAGTCGATGTCCTGGGTCTTTAAGCCGATAAGTAACAGTTCGGCACCAGGGTTCCATGGACAGGCGGCAATCTGGGTGGTAACACCGAAGGGTTCATTGGGACTGGGTAAATTGTAATCATAGGCAAAATAGTTGAGCAGCTCTTCTATTCTGACAGAGTCGTCAGGTAGTTGGTCGAGGCTATAGCCCTCGCGGATCAACCGACGGAGATTGGCATAGGATGCGGTGTCGACGTCGGCGGCAAAGGTAGACAGTGGCTCGCGGGCAGCCGATGAAAAGCCGGTTTCGGTCAGCTCACTGTATTCTTCGGCGTGATCCGGAGCTCCAATATAAATGGCATCATCACCAATGACACTTCCGTCATATATATCCGTGTCATAATCACTGTAATAATCCTCCGCTACTCTGGAAAGATCATCATCATAGGCCGACTCAAGATAATTGCCGTTGGTGCTGTCAAAAAAAGCACCCGAATCGTCCGAGGGATAGGCCGATTCCGTAATGGCTTCTTCCGCGTAGCTATTTTCTGCCCAAGCGTTTCCTCCGCTACCCGCTTCGGGGGCATAGTCCACGGTCGGTTCGTCGGCGGTATATGCATCAACTGCCTCTTCAAACAGGTTGGGGTCGGCGCCCCCACACCCCATCAGACCTTCCGCCATAATCACTACTAATAATAATCCGGTAACTAACTTCTTTTTCATAATAATAACCATCCCTTTCCAGTACCTGTAAGCTTTGAGCCGCAGGCACAAATTTGCGTGTGAGCGGTTTATCGCTCAAGCTATTCCTCCCATATCCGGCTTATGTAATCGCGCTATGCGGTAACGTTGAAGATGCCGGATAATTACCACATGAATATAGTACGTTTCCGGGAATAGCATTTTATGGGAGAAAATAAAAAAAAGTAACTGCCCAGTAAATCCACCGATCGACTGAACAGTTACAAAAATATACACTTAGGGAAACGCTGATTTAATTAGTGCTTATTCCTTCGGCCACGGGCTGGGTAAGATCAGCGTCCTTGCGGCACTTTATCACATAAGCTAAGGCGGCTAAGGCAGCGATGAACAATGCACTCTCTGATAAGACAATCCCGGCATGATTGAGTAGCAAAAGGGCGATCAGGTTAAACAAGGTATGGGCGAATATCGCCAGCAGGTAATAGTAAGGTTTTTTCTTAACCACACCCTGAAATACCAGCACGGTGGCAAAGATATGGAATAACACCGCTGAAACCCGCTCCAAAAGCCCCCAGTATATGTCGATGGGATTTATTGAGAGCATTTGCGCCGTTATTGTTTCCACCATTTCCGGTGGCAGGATGGTTTTAGCGGAACCATTATTAACCGCGATGGCAATAAAGAGATTATTAACATGACTTAAACCGATGAGGATGAGCACCTCACAGAAAGCATGACCAAGACCAAAGGAGATGGCATCGGTATAGCTTCGCTTCTTTTTAAGGAATAGCGCCCCACCCAGGCGGGCACTTTCTTCAAACAGGCCGGCGGTGAAGCACATGAACAGAGCATAAGGGAAAAACTGACCCGCCATGGTCTGGAACCATGATTGTCCGGACAATATCCCCAGTAAGGGGATGCGGATAACGATCTGGGCAAGAAAGAAAGCGGCAAAGCCGATGAGCAGGGGCAGCAGGGTGATTTTTCTTTTGAGCGCCATTATGATGATTATTATAATAGGAAGCAGTAAGGTGATGACCGCAGCAATGGCGAAGGAAAAAATGGTGACATTTGAGATCATTGGGGAAACCTCCTTTGGGTTTTGTTGTAAGGTTTTGTTGTGAGTTTTGTTACTTGTTACGGTTTAATTTGACTAAGTAGTAGATGATCATGAGTGCGAGTAGTCCCAAACTGACCCACAAAAACCACCCCGGCAGGGGGAGCGCCAGCAATTGATAGACCCAGATGACGGAAAAGATCAGGACGACATAGAACTTGGAAACTACCATGAGATTACGCAGGATCGGATAGATCCGGACAGCATTTTCGGCGGTAACGGTCACACTGGTATTCCAGCTTTGCGGAAAGCGCTCAAACAAACCGATCCCCAGATACATGATCCATCCAAGTACCGGCATAAAAATTAATGATCCTTTATTGCCCCACCGGTCGATTTCGCCGGCACCATTAAAATGTGCCGGAATTTCGTCTGGCAGCTTTGACCATTTAATGATCATATACAGACTGATCCCACACAATATCAGCAGACATAGGATGTTGATCAGCCGACTAAACCAGCTGGGCTTTACGGTTATATTCATAGATGATTTCCTCCACTTTTATGATGATGGTCATTGCATCTGGTCAATCTTTTCTGCGATCGCTGTGTAAAGGCTCCTGGTTGCCTGATCGTCAATGGCATTGATGACCGTAACGCCGTCATCGGTCTGTAAAACCACGTAGCTTTTACAACCTACATATGAGTAAAGGCGGTAGTCACCGAAACGTTCATTACGAAAATTACCCAATGCGGTCCGAAAACCGCCATACCCGTTGGTGCGGCTTCCCAGGGGCAGATCCTCAACATAGCCCACCGCGTGGATCGCACTATAGGCGATGGTATTGTTGCGCCAGTAGGTTGCATCGATATGCAAGCCTTCGGCGGTTGTGCTGACCCTAACCTCACCGGTCAAAAGGAAGATGCCCACCAGCATACATACCGCCACAGTAAAGATGAGGATGCCGATACTCAAACCGCGCGACTGGCCGCCTCTGTTTGTGGCTGGTTGCCCGGCGGTCGGTTGCTCCGGATGGGCATCGGACGGTG
>JAITWD010000141.1 GCA_031285465.1 Lachnospiraceae bacterium | reverse complement strand
CCCGTCGGTACACTAGTAATGTGCGGACAGGAGGTCCGCACAAGGCGACACGCGCCATGGAGGGCGCTTGTCGCCGGTTACGATCGTCATCATAACCAATCGGGGCTGCTTAGCGGCATTTAGCTTACGCACACATGAACCGGCGACATATCCCCCTTGTACCGGTTGGTGTCAACACCCTAAACATTAACCACATAAATATTTAAATATTAAATTTAAAGAAATAAATATTAAATATAAAGAACAGAAACACCAAAAATGTCAACACCAAAAACATAAACACAAAGCGGACCAAAACAATGAGCAGAAAAAAAGGTTACATCTTTACCAATAAAGACCATGCCAAAAAGGGAATCATGTCAACAATATTGGGGACTATTTCTATAGGAACTTTGATTTTTGTCCTCTATTTTTCTTATCAGCGCCAAGGGATCATTCCCGAGCGCTTTGCGGCAACCGCATTACTGGCATTGATCTTTGCTTTTGTGGGCATCGCCCTGGGTTTTGTTGGGATGACCGAAAAGAATCGATTTCGCCTTTTCCCTGGAATAGGCATCGGACTCAATGTGATCGCCATCGGACTGGTCAGTTTGATATTATATGCAGGCGCCTATATGAGATAGATCATATGCAGGCGCTTATATATATCCGGCATATACACATATACAGCATATTTATATATACTTATTGAGAGAATATATATAAGAGAATATATATGAATATATATATTTGAGATAATATATACAAAAAAGCATATATGAAAAAACAATGGAAAAGCATTTGTGATAAAGCAATGAATAGGTTCCAAGAGATGTAGAATAATAAGGATAAAGTGGCGATAGTTTAATTAAATTATCAGAATCTGATCATGTTATGATCAGATAGAAGAGGCGAAAGTCAATAATGAAAGAAAAAGTTGAAGGAACGATGGAACAAACAAACGAAGAGATAATCCCGCAGGAGGCGCATGAGCAGGCACTGCAAGAACGTTTTGCCCTTGCAGTTGATCGGATCGCACGCCTTAAGCAAGAACAATTGATCGCCGAACCCTTTTGCTCCTATTTTCAAAAGACGGCGGCCTTCGTCTCATTGACGGTGGCAGCGTATGAATTTGTGGCAAGCGGACAAATCTATCAGGCATCATTGTCAGAGTTAGGGGAGCGCAACCACCGTCTGTATGAAGATATATTACCGTCGGCATATGCCAGTAGCTATGCCGATCCGTCCTATGCGGAAGCGGTGTTTGGCGCAAAATGGGGACCGATAGCTTCATTCCTCTATACTGAGCTACGCAGTCTGATCGTCTTTGCCCATGAGCAGCGTACCGACCGGATGGTGATCCGGATGGAGCTGTTACTGGAAATATATAGTGCCTTTCTGGCAGCAGCAGAAGAGGGTCAAGCGACGTCCGATCGGGCAGGGGCGGGAGAACCGGGATCATTTTATCCGCCATACGAGGAGATCAAACGGATAATCTACTGGTTTGTCAGTGATTATGCCGAGCTGGCGGCCGAGGAAAAGATAGCAGCATTGGTCGATCCGGGTCGTGATTTTGCGCTACGGCTGGTCATGGATTCCGATCTCGCCGATTTGCACTATCTTTATTATTTTGGGGAATATGTGACCGACAATGAATTGACCATCGCCCGCCATCTCCTTGATCAGCCGGAAGAAACCATTCGGTTGATGGCAAGGACGGTGAGTGAAGGCTTCCGGAAAGGGTTTGAGGTTACCGGCCGCGACATAACCAAAAAGAAAACGGTAAACGTCCGTTTTTGCCTGGGATTTGAGCGGATGATCCGCCAGACGGTGAAGGACTTTGCCCAATTGGGCCTGGCAGTTACGATCAACAGGGCATCGTCCACCATCCTGGAAGGACGTGGGGTCAATCGGGTGGGTTATTATGGTGCCATCCCCAATAAACAGTTTGATTTTGATCATAAGGATGATCAGGCGCTTGTTTTGGACGGGCAGTTGATCACCAGGCGTCTGGAGGCACTTAAGGCGGCCTATGAGCAGCATCGTGATCAGGCGGCAGTTTTTGCCGGTCCGGCAGTGGTAGAGGTCTTTGGTGAATCACCGGTTAACCTGATCATTAAAAATACGGTTATCGCTTTTTCCGATAAGCAACAACAATTGATGGTGGGCTATATGTCGGCGGCAGGAGAACTGCAGAACCGTTATATCCCCGGCGATGAACGCAGTTTTACGATCATCGCCTTCCCCGTTCCAGAGATCGGTGACCATTTCAAAGAAATATTTGACGAAACCATTTTGATCAATACCCTGGACTATGATCGTTATCGCGATATCCAACAGATCATTATTGATGCCTTGGATCAGGGCGGACAGGTTTATGTTAAGGGCTGTAACGGTAATCGGACCGAGCTTACGATCAATCTGATCGGTCTGAGTGATCCGGCCACCCAGACCGGCTTCGAGAACTGTGTTGCCGATGTGAATATTCCGGTCGGTGAAGTGTTCACCTCCCCACGTCTGGCCGGAACCTGCGGACAACTTCATGTGACCCGGGTATTCCTTAATGAACTGGAATATATTGATCTGTCTCTGACCATTAAGGACGGAATGGTCACCGACTATAGCTGTGCCAATTTTAGCCAGCCAGCCGAAAATCAAAAATATATCCGTGACAACCTGTTACATCACCATCCGACCCTGCCCATGGGAGAGTTTGCCATCGGCACCAACACGACCGCCTACATGATGGGCAAAAAATATAATATCGCCAACCGCCTGCCCATCCTCATTGCCGAGAAGACCGGTCCGCATTTTGCCTTTGGCGATACCTGTTACTCCCATTCCGAGGATGTGGTGGTGTACAATCCAAACGGTAAGGAAATCATTGCCCGTGATAATGAACTATCCTTATTGCGAAAGAGCGATCCTTCCAAAGCCTATTTCAATTGCCACACCGATATCACCATTCCATACGATGAACTGGGTGAGCTATCGGTAGTGTTGCCCGGTAACACAGAGGCCGATCGATCGTCTGGTGCGCTGGCAGAAACGACCATCACCATTATTAAGAATGGTCGTTTTGTATTGCCTGGATGTGAGGAATTAAATAAACCTTTTGAATGAGACTTGCACAGCCCGTCTTTTTTTAGTAAACTATATGGTACGACTACCAGATAGTTATAAATAACTTTAAAAACTTTAAGCGGAGGACACACAATGCCACAAGTAGGAATTGTCATGGGAAGTGATTCGGATATGCCGGTGATGGCTAAGGCGGCCGACATTTTATCCGAACTGGGGATTTCTTATTCCATTAATATTATTTCAGCGCACCGTGAACCGGATGTATTTTATGAATATGCCAGCGGTGCCGAAGCGGCAGGGATCAAGGTGATCATTGCTGGTGCCGGAATGGCGGCCCATCTACCCGGTATGTGCGCGGCCCTGTTCCCGATGCCGGTCATCGGCATTCCGATGCACACTTCATCGCTTGGCGGGCGTGATTCGCTTTATTCTATCGTTCAGATGCCGGCAGGGATTCCGGTTGCAACGGTCGCCATTAACGGTGGTGCCAATGCCGGTCTCCTGGCAGCCAAGATACTGGCAGTCGCCGATAGCGGACTGCTATCCCGATTAAAAGAATATTCACAGACCATGAAAGAGGGAGTAAAGGAAAAGGATGCCCGCTTGCAGGAGCTTGGTTATCAGCAATATAAGTGATCACGTCGGATCATTTCAAATCATTTAAAAATTTATCAATCATAAAATGTTAATAAAAGGAGCGTACATATGGATTACAAGAAGGCGGGAGTCGATATCGAAGCAGGTTATAAGGCAGTGGAGTTGATGAAGCAATATGTTCGGAGTACCGAACGGCCGGAGGTTCTGGGTGGTTTAGGTGGTTTCTCGGGTGCTTTTTCGCTGGCTGCGATCAAGGATATGGAAAATCCTGTACTGGTATCAGGAACCGACGGTGTCGGGACCAAGATCCAATTGGCTTTTTTATTAGATAAACATGATACGATCGGGATCGACAGTGTGGCGATGTGTGTAAATGATATTGCCTGTACAGGGGGAGAGCCCCTCTTTTTCCTTGACTATATTGCCTGTGGCAAGAATATTCCGGAAAAGATCGCCGCCATCGTCAAAGGGGTTGCCGAAGGTTGTAAACAGTCCGGCTGTGCCCTGATCGGTGGTGAGACAGCCGAACATCCGGGATTGATGCCGGAGGAGGAGTACGATCTGGCCGGCTTTGCGGTTGGTGTGGTCGAAGAAAAGGAGATGATCACCGGGGCGACGGTTAAGCCGGGCGATGTGCTGGTCGGGATCGCCTCATCGGGTTTACACAGCAACGGTTTTTCGTTGGTACGGGCGGTATTCGAGATGACGGTAGACGGTCTTAATACCCATTACGACTGTTTGGGACGTACCCTGGGCGAGGCACTGCTTGAGCCGACCAGAATATATGTCAAGGCACTCCGGCAGGTC
>JAITWD010000072.1 GCA_031285465.1 Lachnospiraceae bacterium | reverse complement strand
AGCAACAGATTCGACCGGTTATTGAAGATTGCCGATGCCGCAACGAGGCGGACGTTATACGGGAAGGAGAACAAATATTGCGAACGGTCCACCCCAAAAGGGATCTGGATAATGGTTCCGCCGGACACCGCAAAGTTGATCGGAATATCGTTGGATTGACCATTTCCAATAATGGAGGCTCTGGTCAGAAAGCCGTTGGCATCTAAACTGGGATAGCAGGTCGGCCCGAATCCGCTGGAGAAAGGAAGGGATATTTTGGATTTGACACTGCCACCACCGTCGCCAGTGCTTTCGCCGTCTGAAATATTGGCATAGACCACCAGGCTGGCAGCAATGGGGACATCGGTGAAAACAAGATCGTCAGTCGCCTGATTGGTCAATTGAAGCATGACATACGAAGCGTCGGTAACGACCACAATAGCCGATCCGGACACATGGTCACCGGAATTGATGCTATCACTGAGGGTAATGCCCTGCGGTGTACTCGTATAGAGACCGACGACAACACCGTTGCTTGAATAACCGGCAACCGACCAGTCTACCAGGTAGGTGCCGGGTTTTTCCAGCATGACCATACCGGCGCTGGGGATATACTGAATATCCTCTGATTGAATCTTTGGTAGATCATCAAAAATGATCGCTCCGCCGTGGCTAACATTTCCGAAGGGGGAGGTTCTTTGGAGTTGTAAATAAATATCACTCATATTTTATCATCCTTTTTGTAGGTTTTACACTTTTCGACAAAATAGGTGCGAAAAGGTGCATTTACTACATAATATGCTATAATATTTAAGATGTGACTAAGAAAACAATAAATAAATCAGCGTTTCCCTAGATAATAAAATATTAAGTGATTTATGATCAACCGATCTTAGTGCAATGATATTTAACCAGTTCATGATTGAGCAGTCGCATGATGGTTAGTTCATCGACTGCGTCGGTTAAAGCGTTATGTAGTTCATAATAGGAGTGGTCATTACTCAGCAGACGGTAAATGCTTTCAACACCATAACCTCGTTTCAGACGACCGGTTTTGAAGCAATCGGCATTGTGTGGGATTGCAGGGTTGTATTGTCTGTAGGCGGCAAGCTTCATAATATCGTACCATTCAAGAGCACGTAGTTCCGGCAGGTGTTGAAGGTCAAAAGTAGCATTGTAGGCAAACATGGTGGTAATGTTGTGGCGGGCGAGCAGTTGTTTCAGATCGGCGATAGCCTGCTCGCGGGAGCATTCGAGGTCGGGTTTGAGGTTGTGAAGATAAAGGGCATCGGTAAACATACCGCCATGATGCTTGTAGGGAGTGAGGATGTAGTATTTTTTATCGACCGGTTCGAAGGAAACCGAATCGGCAATAACGATCCCAATCGACATCACGGCGTCGCCCCAGGTGGTTTCGGTGTCAATAACAGCAAATTTATCCATAATGGTCTCCTTTAAGGTGGGGATGAACTTACAGGTCTACAGGCAATAAAAATGGTGGCGGTGCTTATATGTATGGCTCTATATGTGCGACGACATACGTGCATTCACATGGTATCATAGCATATGGAAGGGTAGTGTGTAAAATCAAAGATTTTTCACTTTTTGATTCAGGCAGTTTCGCGTATAAAATCTGCGAAATGCATGGGTAAAATGAAAATATCGGAAGGAGAGATGTTATGGAGGATAGTATTACGCGGGATAATGTTATGCAGGATATTATAGAAGATTTTAGGAAAAGTGAGCTGGATATGATGACATTAAGGGTCACTTTTATGTGTGACCGGTCAGGAGTGCTGCCGCCCTATTTGGGTTCGACCATCAGAGGGATCATGGGGCACTGTTTTCGTCGGCTGGCATGTACAGAGGCGATGACTAAGTGTTTTGCTTGTCATAAGCGGAAGGAGTGCTTGTACGTTCGTTGTTTTAGTAATACCGGTCAGGAAGGGGGAGCGATCAACCCCTATGTGATCGGGGGATTACATAATGGTAAGACCGAGTGGCATCCGGGGGATGAATGCAGTTTTGAGCTGACCATTTTTGGAAATGCGGTGGCGGATATTGAATTATATATGGAGGCGATCATGGGGATGGGCAAGATCGGCTGGGGGGCAGTTAAGCTGCCGTTTCATCTGCTGCGGGTGCTGGATGGTGAAACCGGAAGGCTGATCTATCTGCCGGGACTGGGGCGGGTCGGCGCTCTTAAGGCGCATCGCCTGACGTGGGTGGACCGGGCGGCAAAGATGGTGGTGATCTCCTTTGATACGCCGTTGCGGGTGGTGAGCGGCGGGGCATTATGTAAGGTGCCTTCCTTCGAAATGCTGATCCAGTTCATTATGCGCCGACTGGCATTGATCGTACAGGTACATGGGCAGCAAAAGCTGGTGTGGGACGAGGCGGATATTTTGAATAAAGCGCGACAGGTCCGGCTGGGCGAGCATTATTTACGGGCGGTGGATTTTGAGCGGTTTTCAATCAATCAGAAGAATAATAAGGTGGAGTTGCCGGCAATCGAGGGGTGGGCGCTCTATGAGTGTGAGGGGGAATTTGGAGAACTGGCGGCAATATTGGAGGTGGGGCGCTGTTTGCATATCGGTAAGGGGGGGACGATCGGGTTTGGGCATTATGAGACCTTTTATGATGTCTGATGGAGGAGGAGTGGAGGGGG
>JAITWD010000052.1 GCA_031285465.1 Lachnospiraceae bacterium | reverse complement strand
TAACCTCATCCGCCGCCACGACCGGCAAAGCTATTGATGATAAAATATAAATTATTACCAACAAAAAACTTAAACCTACTTTAAATTGCCCCCTAAATTGTCCTGCAAGTTGCCCTACTGATTTTCTCATAAGTCTTCTTTTAAATCTTTTCGCCATTCGCATCCATCGTCTCTCCTTTTATAATTTATCTGTTGGTACAAAATAATTAATAAAGTATATCATAAAAAAGATCAATCTTTGTCCTGTGTCCAGACGCATGGCGATTTTCCCAAACTTTTTTTTCCAGTATCGGCAAGTTGCGCAATTAATTGTGTATGGCAAACAATTTCTTAGACACATACTGTTATCTACCTTTTGCATATCTTCACACAAAAAGGCGCGCCATCCAACCGCAGTCGAATGGCGCGCACATCTTATCGCTCATACCTCTGTCTTTAATTATCCTACTCATCCTGCCCCAATTCCTGAAGGGTCTTGATCGCAATGCCGTCCTTTTCATACTGTGTCAGCACCTGACCCATCGCATCATCGCTGATGGTGATAATGGCATCGCTGATAACGTTGACCGCATAATTACGGTTCATCCCGCCCATGGCGGTGCTGTAGACACAGTTGGCGGCATCGGCACCAACGATATATAAAGTGTCTACCGAGCGGGCGATCAGATATTCCTCGAAGGCCGCGGTGGCAAAGCTGTCACCCTGGGACTTGGAAAATATATTGGCATTGACCGTTTTCAACCGATCATCCAGCTCCACCCCGGCGGTACCCTGTTGATACCGTCCCTGTGCCAGCAATGACACCAGCGGATCACCATCATATTCATTCTTGATATAAATGATCTCCATATCGTTCGCTTCGGCGATAGCGATGGCTTCATTGACCTTTTCCACAAACCGGGTGGTGTCGCCATACAAAGCGGTATTATCGGTGGTGTCATTTTGAACATCGATCACCAGCAAGGCTGCCTTGGGATCACTATAGCGAGCGATGGGCGCCCCCTGGGTTGGCAGGGCAATTCTGATGCTGGTCACAAGCACGGTTATCACCGCGATCACGATCAGTGCCATCGGTGCTAATATAAATAGTAACCATCTTTTTTTACCCTTTTTTTCAGTTTTATTTGTCATGATCAGCCCTCCTATTTGGCTATTATTTTCAATTGCTTATCTTGGTTTATTAGGTTGCTTTCCTTTAATTATTGAAGACCGGCGAAATCGGTCAGCCGTTTTACGATTATTTTAAACTGTGGTTCATTTTCCAAAATGGCAAGACCGGGCAGCATTGACAGACTTTGGAGCATCCCAAGCTTTACCAGACGCTCGTCGCGCGGCAGGGCGGCACCGATTTCACAGCTATCCAGCCACCGGTCAATACCGGTGAGGAAATCATCGCCCTTAAGTTTAAAAGGGAAAAATGCGCCGATGCACAGATCGGCATAGCTGGTCAGATAATCTATCGCTCTATCGGTCTCACCACGGAGACAGTATAGATTGGCACCGAGCAGATAAGCCTGTGCCGAGCGCTCAGGATTTAACCGCTCCACATTATAGGCTTCAATAAGCGCCCTGGCGCGGTTTATCGCCCGCTCCGCATTATTCAATTGTGTTGTTTTATCGCTTGCTTCTTCTTTTTTTGCCACTCCGCCGGTGGCTGTCACCCCCATGGCAAGCGCTCCTTCGATAGGCAGATCATCCATCAGCAATAACGCATAGTTTAAGGTCGATTCGATCAGCTCCATCAAGTGACCATATAGCCCGCATTGGGTTATTTCGATGGCTTTGGCACTATTACCGGTTAACTGATAAGCTTGAGAGATCAGAAATTCTTCGGTAAACGGCACCATCCGCAACGACTCACCCATAAGGGTAAAGACCTCACCCGGCTGACCGCACTGCAAGCTGCAAAAAAGCTGAATATGCAGAGCATCCTTTGCCAACAGGGCATCGCCACTTTCCGCCACGATCCGTTCGCATAACCCTTTCGCCTCCTGCAATACCTCCGCCTGTAGCTCCGGCGACTGGGCAAGACTACTGTGATTGATCAGCAATAGTGCCATCTGATAGAGTAACGGAAAACAGGAAAAATATTTTTTAATGACCGACCGGCACTCGGCCAAGACCTCGTCGAAATCCTTACCGGTAAAGTCGGCGGTCAGACGCCGGTATAGCTTTCGTATTTCCCCGCGGGTCAGTTGCGGCGAATAATTCAGTAATTCATCGATACTGATATTGAAGTAGGTCGCCA
This sequence comes from Lachnospiraceae bacterium, assembly GCA_031285465.1. Lineage (GTDB taxonomy): Bacteria > Bacillota > Clostridia > Lachnospirales > Lachnospiraceae > UBA935. The sequence continues at coordinate 1,465 of JAITWD010000052.1, read as the reverse complement.
ACTGTGGCAGGAGCATGATATCGGGATAACTTTGCTCCTTTTCCCATTTGGATACAGCGGCTTTAGATACCCCCATATAGCTCGCCAATTCCTCCTGCGTGATGCCCTTTTCCCGCCGCAGACCGACAAGTATCTGCGCTAATTTGATCGCACTCATTTTTATGCCCATGCATATCGCAGGTTTCCTGCGATATTATCTGCAACGACTAAGCGATGATCGTTGCAGGCACAATAAATACGGTTGAAAGAATCGAATGCTGCATGGCTCCTTTACTTTTATTTTCTTTCAACCTTATGCCCTCCGATGAAATTGTTTTGCTTCTTATAATCCTAATTATAGTCAATTGATATGGAAAAACAAGGGAATGGTAGTGGATTATTGTGATTTTAATCAACCAACAGTTGACTAAACGAGACGTGCCATAAGCGTATTAGCGAAAACCAGAAAATAGCCAATGCCAAATAAAAATACTTGCCACAAAAAAAGAAAAGTAGTGTAATCCGGTTACATATCGTGTATAATAGCTTAATAAGCAACCAACGCACATTATATGAATGCTATCGATAACTGTTAAACAGGTCGATCGCTCATATACAAATATAAGGAGGATTGGATTAAATGAGCAATGATCTAACCAAAGGCGCAGTGTTTTCCTGCATAAGAGAATTTCTTGAGCAATTTAGAAGGGAGTACAATACCGAATTCCATGTTGTTTTCTATACCTCGATCGGTAAAATCGTCTGTGACCTCGAACCACCCGCGAGTAAGCGTTCCCTGCTTGGCTTTGCCGATGACCCGACCACCTTTACTGTCGATATCTCGGCGATGTTTGACGGCACTGGTCTGTTTGACAGCCAGTTGATCAACATAAAAAATGCTATCATCTACAAAAACAACTCTGATGAGGAACTGATGCGGACCGAACAGATGGTGCTCTTTGCCGATCATATCCTTGGCTTTAACCTGATCCGTCAGAAGAATTGACCGTCAGCCCGTCATCACCCGACATAGTTACAATAATGACACACCCCGGCACGAAAGCGATATGATCGCAACCATGCCGGGGTGTTTTTTAATCCTTTATACACTAACCATTTCAAATTTTATCGTCTGTCAAATATTCCATAGGACGCTCATCCATTTAAGATTATCCCCTCTCGGTTAATATTATCATAAAAGGGCAACGCTCCCAGCCAATATCTATAATGTTCGACGTTTTTAACAATAATACTTATATCGATAAAATATTTTAATTCATATTCGAAGGCAGCATTAACAATATTTGTTTCTATCTCAATAATTTTATCATCATCAGAAACAAAGGTAAGGATGACCGATCTACTCCTGACATTTCGCCAATGCCAAGGTCCCCGTCCGCGCCACTTCGACAATACTGATCGACTGTAACATCCCCAAGAACAGGGCGATTTTATCCGGCACATCACAAATCTGGATCATCATCTG
>JAITWD010000005.1 GCA_031285465.1 Lachnospiraceae bacterium | reverse complement strand
AAACCACCATGTATCAACTGATTTATCGCCTGAAAAAAGAGGGCTATGCTATCCTGATCATTTCAGAAGAATTGCCCGAGCTAATCGGGATGTGCGATTCGGTGATCATCATGAAGGATGGCCGGACGGCGGCGCGGTTTGAACGCGCGCAAGGACTGCGGGAAGCGCAGCTTATTGAATATATGATTTAATGGTATAACCGATTTAATGATGTTATGATTCTGATCTGTAATCGAAACATTTACGCGGGAGGCTTTATCAAAATATGAAACAGAAGAAACCATTATCTTTGCCCGGATTCATTAGGCACAATAAAAATGCGATCGTCCGGTTTGGCAGTTTGATCCTGGTAATGGTGATCTTTGCCATTGTCACTAAAGGCAGTATTTTTTCCGCCTACAATTTAAGAAGCCTGGTCGGTCAGACCTGCGCCCTGCTCATTATCTCGGTGGGGATGATCTTTATGTTTTCCCACGGCGCAGTGGACATTTCCTCCGGTGCGGTTGCCGGGTTGTGTTCACTGGTGATCACCTTTGTTTTAGAGGGGACCGGCTCGATGCCGCTTGCCATCCTTTTTTCGGTCGTGGTATCGGTGGCACTCTACCTGTTTTGCTGGTTTGTTACCGTTCGCTTCGGTCTGCTCAGTACCATCTCCTCTCTGGCGGTGATGTTTGTCGCCCGTGGTCTGGTCATCTATATCCTTTCCGGTCAGTCGGGACGGATCAACATCAGCTTTTATGACCTGATCTCACCCTTTAAGAACAGTTTACCGCTGCAACTGATCATTATCGTGGTGGTAACGGTGGTGTGTCTGGTTTTATTTAACTACACCGCCTTGGGTAAATATAGTAAGGCGATCGGTGATAATCCCGTTTCATCACAGCAAAGTGGCGCCAATCTTAATCGGGTTAAATTCTGGTGTTATCTGATCGCCGGTGTTTGTGTCGGTATCGCCAGCGTCTTCATCCTGGCACGTGCCGGCAATGTCAGCCGCAATATCGGGGCCGGTATGGAAATGAATGTTATGGTAGCGGTTATTCTCGGCGGCATGAACCTCTCCGGCGGAGCCAAAAGCCGGATCAGCTCAGCCATCGTCGGTGCCATTACCTATTCTCTCTTATCTAATGGTTTAACCATCGCCGGAGTGTCGCAGGGATTGATCGTACTGGTTAAGGGGATCATCTTTATTGTCATCATCGCCATGACCCTTCGCCAAAGTAAAACTATCACCGAAATGCCCCGCTAAAGGCTAATTATTGCAATCTTTTACTAGCTATATAATTCTTAATTTGGCAGACAGACTTCGGTCTTAAGCATAAAAAACAAAGGAGTGTAAAAAATGAAAAAGTTATTGACAATGCTGTTCGCAGCAGTAATGATGTTCAATCTGGTTGCCTGTAGCGCAACCACGGACCAGCCGGCTGACAACGGTGCCACACCGACAACCGAGAATGAGGTTGATCCGGCCGAAACAACAACGGCCGATGAAACCGGTACCGAAACCGGTGATGATGCGGATACTACCGCTGACGCTGCCGGTGAAACCTATAAGATTGGTATTATCATGTACCAATGGACCGATGCACAGGGTGCCAACATCCAAAAGTTTTGTGACTATCTCCAAGCCAATATGAATGTTGAATTTGTTTATGAGTCCACCTTCTATGATGACAATGCCCAGGTTGCCTGTGTAGAAAATCTGATCAGCGCCCAATGTGATGCCATTATCAGCGGATATGATACCAACCTGATCGCCGCCCTGGATACGGCAACCGCAGCCGGTGTGTATTATGCCGTTGCCCTTGACCACATTACCGATGAGGATTTTGCCGGTAATGCTCCCAGCGAATTTTTCGTTGGTGGAACCCAGCAGTTTGGTGGTGATCTGGCGGCACTTGGTGAAGACTATGCCGACGCTGTACTGGCGACCGACATCGACAATATCGGCGGTGTTTCCTTCCCTGATTGGGCTTTCACCGATGCACCGGAAATCTATACCGCTTTCCAAAGCAAGTTGACCGCTGAAGGCAAAACCGTTTCTGATCTTGCTTTCTCCAGCGGCTTCACCCCGGAAGAGGTTCAGGCTACCACCCAGAGTGCACTCAATGACAATGCCGATATGCAGGCTCTCTTCGGGATGAGTTCCGGACTTGACTATATCTATCCGGTTCTTCAAAGTACCGAGGTTAAGTTGATCTCGATGGGTTACGACGATTCGGTCAGCAGTCTTATCGATAACGGTGCCCTTATCGCTGCCGGAAATAATAATCATACCCAAAGTATCGCCAGCTGTGTTGCCCGTATCTTTAACGCCATCGAAGGCAATCAGTATCCTGATGCTGCCGAAGGACAATACAATCGCGGTTCGATCGTTAATGGTGTCGCCGGCTATCCGGTTATGGGTAATGCCGATCAGTTAAGCGATTACCAAACCTATATTATTGGCGATCCGGCTCAAGGCTCGGTTACGGTGGATGAATTAAAGAATAGTATTATTTCCTACAATGGTGCGGCTACCCTGGCGGAACTAAATACATTAACCAATCGCTCGATTGACGATGTTAAAGCGGCTAGGTAATATTTTTAGAGAAACGCTGATTAAAGCGTTTTCTGCGCCGGATTTGCGGCACACAGTACGAAGCGACCGGTAGTATTAGGTCATTATATATATTATATATTTAAAAAGCTTTAGGAAGGAAACCGGCTGACAATACCAGAAAACCGGTATTGTTAGCCGGATAACCGCAAAGATTGGAGCAAGCAATGAAAACTCGTAAGAAAATAAAGGCCTATGCCATTACCATGCTCTTTCCCCTGGTTATGTACCTTATCTTTGCAGTGGCGGCATTGATCGCCGGCAATGATTTTTTCTTTGCTGAATACACAACCGCCGGTATTTTTACCAGTAGTGTTTTAAACTGTGTCGTTGCGCTTGCCATCGCCATTCCTTTATCGGGCGGACGCTGGGATTTTGCGCCCGGCTCGATTGCCATGCTGGGCGGTATTATCGGCTGTAACATTGGCATTAGGATCCATGCCAATGTATTTCTTATGTTACTGTTATGTATTGCTTCCTGCCTGTTACTGGCACTGATCGAGGCGGTGCTCTACTTAATTTTGCGGGTCCCCAATATGATCATTTCTCTGGGGATCGTAATGGTTTATGAGGCATTATCCGGATTGGTTTTTGGCGGTCTGGGAGCCAATCTTTTTGCCAATGATGCGGACTATACCGATCATTT
>JAITWD010000003.1 GCA_031285465.1 Lachnospiraceae bacterium | reverse complement strand
ATATTGGGTTTAGGTTGGACGACGGTACCGAACTGCGTTATCAAGACACGCGTAAATTCGGGCGTATGCAGCTGGCCGATCGTGATAATTATCGAAAAGAACTGCCGCTTAGCAAGCTAGGACCGGAGCCGTGGTCGGCTGATCCGGAGGAAATCTATCAAAAGTTACATAGGAGCCGGTTGCCGGTCAAGAGTCTGCTCCTGGATCAGCGGATCCTAACCGGGATTGGGAATATCTATGCCAATGAGATTTGTTTTGAGCTACGGATCGATCCGCGCACGCCGGGTAATCAACTGGAACCGGCGCAGGCAGTGCGTTTGGTTGAGGCAGCCAAGGCAATCCTTAATAAAGCGATCGATCTGGGCGGAACCACCATCCATTCGTTCAGTGCGGGGGGGATAACCGGACGGTTCCAAAATGAATTGCAGGTTCACATGCAAACGGTTTGTCCGGTCTGTAAAGGCCCGATCATGAAAGAAGCGGTCAATGGGCGGGGGACCTATTATTGTGCTAAGTGTCAGGTATAATATGTAAGGAGAGGTAATGGCTAGGGGAAGTAATCAAAAATTAAAACTATTATATTTAATGCAGATTTTCATGGAAAAAACCGATGATGAGCATAGCATTTCACTTCGCGAGATACAGGCGGCATTGGCCAGTTATGATATTAGTGCCGAGCGGAAGAGTCTTTATGATGATATCGAGATTTTAAAGCGGTTCGGTCTGGATATTATTGGCGAGGCGCAGGGAAGCAGTTACCGATACCATATCGGGGAGCGTCCGTTTGAATTGGTTGAACTTAAATTATTGGTAGACGCGGTTCAGTCGTCCAAATTTATCACGGCCAAAAAATCGACCCAGCTGATCAAGAAGCTGGAGGAATTGACCAGTCATTACGAGGCGCGTCAGTTACAGCGTCAGGTCTATGTGACCGACCGGGTAAAGACGGTGAATGAAAATATTTATATAAATGTGGACACTCTTTATAGCGCGATCAATCAAAATGTACGGATCGTTTTTCAATACACCCAGTGGTCGGTAGGTAAAGAGCTACAGGTGAAGAAGAATGGCGAGCTATATGAGGTCAGCCCCTGGGCGCTTTTGTGGGACAATGAAAATTATTATATGGTTGCATTTGATGCAAAAGATGCTATTATTAAACATTACCGGGTGGATAAAATGCTCCATCTTAAGCTATCGGAGGCTAGTCGGGATGGTAGGGAGCATTTTGAGCAGTTTAATATGGCGAAATATACCCGGATGCGATTTGGGATGTATCATGGGAACGAGGAGATCGTGAGTATCCGTTTCGCCAATCATTTGGTCGGGGTAGTTATTGATCGGTTCGGAAAAGAGGTGTCGATCCGCCCCCAGGATAATGAATATTTTGTCGCGCGGGTGAAGGTGGTGGTCAGCCGTCAGTTTATTGCCTGGGTCATCGGTCTTGGTGATGAGGTTAAAATTTTGTCGCCCGAGTCGGTGGTGGAGGAGATGCATCGGACGATCGCCCGGCTATCGGAAATATATCGGGAGGAGTAATTACCGGATTGTTTTTGACGATCGGTAATTTGCAGGTGATCATAATGGAATTTCGCCGTAAATATAAGGATGCGGAATAGTCACGCAAAAATATACGTTCTGTAGACAGAAAGGATAAAAGAAATGGACAAGAAAATGGATAACAAGATCGCGTTGGTGATTGATGCGGAAAACACCAGCGTGAAGTATCTGGATGATATTTTAAAGGAGCTACGCGAATACGGGATCGTTACCTATAAGCGGATGTATGGTGATTTTACCGATGACAGTTTAAGGAGCTGGAATGAAAAGGCGATGGAGTATGCGATCGTCCCCATTCAGCAACCGCGCTACTCGAAGGTGAAGAATGCCGCCGATATTATGTTGGTCATTGATGTGATGGATATTTTATATGAGGGCAATGTGGACGGTTTTTGTATTGTATCCTCGGATAGTGATTTTACGCGATTGGTCAACCGTCTGCGGGAGGGGGGCATGATGGTGATCGGGATGGGTAAAAGTGACGCCTCTAAAGCACTCAAGGCGGCCTGTACCGAGTATAAGAATCTGGAAAAATTATTTGGTGAAAATAATGAAAGTAGCACCGAGAGCAATGCGATCATCGCACTTGGTGAGATTAAAAAGGTTATCTTAGAAATCGTGCAACAGTGTGAAAATAATGGTGAGCGAGCCGGGTTGGGCGGGATCAAAAGCCAGCTGCAAAAGATTTACACCGATTTTGACGAACGGAATTATGGTTATAATTCCATGACCACCTTTGTGAAGGATATGAAGGAATTTGAACTGAAAACCGAAAAAACGGCGGTCTATGTTGAACGGAAAAAACAGGGTTATTCGCGCGATGAGGTGGAGGCGTTTATCATCCACAATGTTAAGAAGTCGGAGGTTGATCTGGGCAAGCTGGGACAAAAGGTTCATGAAAAATATAGTGACTTCAACTGCAAAGATTTTGGCTATGCACAGTTTGTCCGCTTTGTGGAAAATATCCCGAATATCGTGATCGTTCCGAAATCGGCATCAAAGAAAAATGTCACTTATAATAAAAATTCATTATAATGACACCAGGGTCAAAATACCTTTTGGCCCCAACGTCTTTATTAGTGATTACCAATAAGCGATTTCACAAGATGGGAGAAAGGTTGAAAGAAAATAAAGGTAAAGGAGCCATGTAGCATTCGATTCTTTCAACCGTATTTATTTTAGCAATATCGCAGGAAACCTGCGATATGCATGGGCATAAGAATGGGAACACCAAAGTTTGGGACGGCTGGTGCCGGTGAATTGTTTTACGAAAAGGGTGGAAAACACTCATATGAGGTGCCGGCTTTTTTGCAGACGATGAATTTGCAGGCCTTTGAGTATCAATGTGGCCGTGGGGTCAATATGGGGGAGGAAAAGGCACGGTTGTTGGGGGAAAAAGCAAAGGCGTGTGAGGTGGCTCTGTCGATCCATGCGCCCTATTATATATCGCTGGCGGTGGAAGAGGAGGAACGGCGACAAAAGAACGCCGGGTATTTTTTACAAAGCGCCGGTCTGGCTAAGGCGATGGGCGCAGAGCGGATTGTATTTCATCCGGGTGGTGTCGCCAAGATGACCCGTGAAAAGGCATTGGCGCTTGCTATAGAGACCCTGCGTCCGATCCTTAAGGAGCTTAATGACGCCGGTTTCGGCGAGATAATTTTCTGTCCGGAAACAATGGGGAAGATCAATCAGTTGGGAGATCTTAGCGAGACCCTTTCATTGTGCAAATTACAGGAGAATATGCTGCCTTGTATTGATTTTGGTCATCTCAATGCCCGAACCGGTGGCGGCCTCAAAACCATTGATGATTATGCCCGGATCTTTACCCAGATAGAGAATGAACTGGGTGCCGGGAAAGCGGCGCGTATTCACTGTCATTTCAGTAAGATCGAGTATAGTCAGGGTGGGGAGAAAAAGCATCTGACCTTTGCCGACACCGTTTTTGGACCGGACTACGAACCGTTGATGGAGCTGCTGTACAAAAAAAATTATGCTCCGGTGATCATCTGTGAATCGGATGGAACGCAGGCCGAAGACGCCGCCGCCATGCGGGCAGAGTATGAAAAATGGGCAACAAAACTTCTTTGATCAGTGTTGCCTTAACAGATATATTTAACATCCCCGCTGTATAGAATGTAAGGAGTATCTATTTAGTACAGGGGGTATAGCATGTTTTCATTGATAATTCTTTTGATGGACCAATTTGGTTATTGGGGGATACTGTTGCTGATCACGATCGAGAATCTTTTTCCGCCGATCCCATCCGAGGTTATCCTGACCTTTGGTGGGTTTCTGACCACCTGTACCCAAATGACCGTACCGGGTGTGATCGCTTTTTCCACCATCGGTTCGATGATTGGGGCGGTTATTTTGTATCTGGTCGGTCGTTTGCTAAACCGGGAGCGCTTGATAGCATTTGCCTCGGGTAAGGGGGGACGGATACTACATCTAAAGCCGGTTGATATAGTGGCGGCCGATGATTGGTTTAC
>JAITWD010000301.1 GCA_031285465.1 Lachnospiraceae bacterium | reverse complement strand
TTTGGTGTGCCACTATAACCAGCGAACTCCTCGCTCCTTCGTCGCTCGTCAGACAGTACTTATTATATTGGCACACCAAAATATTGAAAACACTTTAGGCTATGCTTGGTGCGCCACTTATCCCGACGTTAATTTCGCGCTCATCGAATGGGGGCTTGCTTAGCGCTCGATGGGTCGCCTGTTTTGATCAGATCCAGTATTTCGGCAAAGCTTTCGCAATAGGCATTACACATCCCTAAGGTTCCGCTCTGCACGATATTACCGCCCGCCAGTCCGATGGTGTAAAATCCGCCCAACCGCAGCGAGCATACCCCGGCACCGCTGTCCTCGATCCCGACCACGCTTTCCCGATCCGCTTCGGCGATGCCCAGACCCACGCGACAGGCCTCCGCATAAAGCCATGGATGGGGCTTGGCTTCCAACTCTCCCATGGTTCCGCAACCGCCCTTCATCAAAGGATCGCCGGCGGTAATGATACAGTCGTAAAACTCCTTCGGATCACCCATATCGAGGGTATCAAAGGCGGACAATATCTCCGGATAGGCCTTCCGGAAGAGTCCCGATGTTACCAGGGCGATCGCGACTCCCATCGCCTTAAGCGCCATCAAAAACTCCTTGATCCCCGGTGCGGGCGTAAAAGCGCCCTCCCGCCCTCTTCCGGCAAGAATCTTTTCCATCTCCCGATCGGTATGCTCGGTATAAAAAGCCCGTGCCCGTTCCAATTGTGCATCCGGTGCGTATTTTTTGATACAATACTGTAAATGCTCTGACACGCTGTGCCCCGAAACATAGGGGATATCCTCTTCTTCCAGCGTAAATCCTTCATCATTAACTAAACTCGCCACCGTCCGTTCGATTATCCAGATCCAAAACTCCTCACTTCGCACGGTCGTTCCGTCCAGATCCATCAGCACCGCCTTCACCGGTTTCTTGGGGCTGACCGGCCGGAGCGGATAAAAGGCCGGATAGCCCATATCGGACTTAACATAGGCAAGGGTTTCCTCCGCAAAACCGATCAACTCCACCTTTCCGTCACCGGTGACGACAATCTCTTCTACCCCCTTCTTACCGGTTTCAAAAAATCCCTGTCCGCCGGTTTTAAGTTCGCGCCAACCATGCGCTCTATCAATTTCAATATGCTTCATCGATACTCCAATCCTTTTCGCTATTATATTAGGGGAACGCTGATCAACAAAAGTGCGCATCCCGCGGAGCGTCTTAGGTACTAACCCTTTACCGCACCGCCGGTCAGGCCCTCGACCAGATTCCGTTGCAGGAACACATAGATCAAGATGATGGGTACGCAGGCGATGATACCGGTAGCGGTCATCTGCCCCCATTTAATCCCCGCCCGGGTGATCGATGCACTGACACCCGCCATCAATGGCCGCAGCTCATCAACGTTAGTAAAGGTCATTGCCAACATCAGCTCCTGCCAGATGGCGATCACCACACTAAGACTGACCGCCATCAAACCCGGCTTGGCAAGGGGCAATACTATTTTAAGTAAAATGCCCAAATTGGGACAGCCATCGATCCGCGCCGCTTCATCGATCTCCGCCGGAATGGAATTAAAATATCCCAGCAATAACCACGTGGCGATCGGTGCCTGGATTGCCGCATAGATTGCGATCAATGCCCATCGGCTGTTCATCAGCCCCAAAGTACCAAAACTCACATATAACGGCACGATCAGGGTGGTCATCGGCATAAGCTGGGTCAATAAAATAACCAGCATGTAGGCGGCCTTTCCCTTGAATTTAAAGCGACTCATACTATATGCCGAACAACTGGCACAGACCAATACCACCAGTAAGGTGCCCAGCGCATAAAAAATCGAGTTCAAAAAATAAACCGGAATGTTGGTCTGGGTCCAGGCAAACGCATAGTTAGCACTGGTGATGACTTCTGGGAAAAAGCTGGGCGGCAGATTAAATATTTCGCTCTCGTCTTTAAGTGAAGTCACCAGCACCCAATAGAGCGGAAACAAGATCAAGATCGTAGCACCGACCACCACTAAGCTGGTCAGGGCAATATCGAGCGGCGATTTTCTTTTTTTCGTCATCGGCATTTATAGCACCCCCTGTTCTTTCAGATCACCAAACATTTTTTTAAGGTACGGAATACATACCAGGGAGACCAGGATCAAGGAAATCACAGCCAACGCGGCACTTCCGCCAAAATTATTAAATTCAAAAGCCATCCGGTAGGTGTAGATGGGCAACGTCGTGGTTGCATCCATCGGTCCGCCCTTAGTGGTAACCCAGATCAGGTCAAAGTAATTAAGGGTCCAGATGGTGGTCAGAATACCGGTCGAGGTGATCACCGGCGAAAGATGCGGCAGGATCACATGACGCAAAACATGGTAGGACTTAGCGCCCTCCAGCTTCGCCGATTCGATCTGATCGATCGGCTTATTTTGCAGTCCAGCAGTGATCATCAGAAACCAGAAGGGTGATGCCTTCCATAGATTCACAAAGATCAAGGTAAACAGCGCAATTTTGGGATCGGACATAAATAGCACATTGGCATCGGTCACACCGATCAATTTCAGAAAGAAATTGATAATGCCGATATCGGAGAGAAGCATCCACTTCCAGGTAAGGGCGGTAACAACACCGGGGATCAGCCACGGGATCAGGGCAATGGTCCGCAGATATTTCTTACCGCGGGTCATATGATCGACGACCAAGGCAAGACCAATCCCCACCACCATCTGTAATAAAACGCCCAGGATGGTCCAGACCAGCGTGTTCTGCAGGATGGGAAAAAACTTGTCATCGGTCAGGATCTTGATATAATTATCCAGTCCGTTAAAGGTCTTTTCACTATTCTTTAAGGTCCAGTCAAAAAAACTGATAATAATGTTGTAGCTGATCGGATAGCCCAGCATAAAAACGATCAACAGACTTGAAGGTAATAAATAAAGGTAGGGCTCAATGCGGCGAAAAGCCTTGGATGATTTTTTCATGGGAATCCCCCTGTTTTAAAACGGGAAGGGAATAATCCCTTCCCGCCAATTTATTTTATGAGGTAAGGGTCAAAAGGTATTTTGACCCCATGATACTACGGATTACTCCGCACTTTTTGACCCTAGTATCATTTATTACTGGGCAACAATCTCTTCAATCTTGCTTTGCAGATCGGTGACAGCAGTGTCAATATCGGTTCCACCGACCACCACTTCGACCACCGTATCATAAGTCGCTGCATCGATCTCAGCATAATAAAGGGTCTTGGGCTGTGCCTGACGTGCATACTGGATCTGCTCTAAATAAACTGCGAAATTAGGGTCGGTCGATTTATCACTACCGGCAAGTCCTGCCTCACTGGCGGGAATATCCGAGATCAACCGGGCATTGAAGGAAGCGTCACACAGGATCTGCGCAAATCTTGCTGCCTGTTCCGGTGCCTCAGACTGTGCGCTGACCGCAATACCGAATCCGCCACCGAAAGAACCTTCGGGTGCCGAAGCATCCATACTAGGAACCAATGCCTGTCCATAAAAGCTCTTGGAGTAAATATCAGTTTCAGTCAGGGTGTTACCGATGATCATCCCGAGCTGTCCTTCCACGAACTGGGTTGCCACATCATGGTGATTAAGGGTTGCATAGTCCGGTTCAAAGGTCGGCTTCAGATCAAGCAACATCTGCAGATAACCGCGGAATTCCGGGGTATCAACGTTAGGAACGATCGTTCCGTCAGCGGCTACGCTGATAATGGAACCATTGCTGGCATTAAATGCTGCCTGCATCGGGAATTCTTTCAGACCAAGATCCATACCAAAGCCGTACTTACCGGTTTTTTCAGTGATCTGATTAGCAAAACTTACTAACTCTTCCCAAGTCTGGGGCGGTGTGTTGGGATCCAGTCCCGCTTCGGTAAAAATGTCCTTGTTATACCAAAGAATACGACAGTCGGTGGTAAAGGCGATCGCCATATTGGCTCCCTGCCAGTTGTACATGGACTGCACACCGGGGAAAAACTGATCAAAGTAACCATCCTCAACGACCGTGTCAAGATTTAACAGATTACCGCTATTGGCAAAGGTTGGGAAATCAGGGTTGTTAACGATAAAGATATCTGCCGGATTGCCACTGGCAAACATGGTCTTATATTTCTGCTCCCA
>JAITWD010000302.1 GCA_031285465.1 Lachnospiraceae bacterium | reverse complement strand
AATATGAGGAAACCGATTGGGAATTTATCAAGCGGCTATCCAGCCACCTTAATAGCTCGCTAATGGCGGATGCGACATCAAAGAAGTCCCGTTTCTTCGTGGGTCTGCCCAATGGTGAGCGGAAAGGTGAATTGACCACCGATATTTTTGCAATAAAGTCACAAGAAAAGTATGACGGGAGTCGGGACTACGGTGAAGAGATCATCGCGGGTAAATTTTCTTTTATCGAAGTGGAGAGTAATGAGCGATTTTTGATTGGTGAGCGTCTGGCTTTTGAAACCACACTTCTTAATATCTGTGCCATCAAGTGTGTCTGTCGGGGCGGGATGGTGCAATTTAGTTACTGTCTCTCCGGCAAACACCATTATTATCAGGAGGAATATTATAACAACCGGTTACAGGGACGCTCCCTGACCGGAACGGTACTACAGACGAGGGGGGAAACGGTCAAGTTACATTTGGACATTGATCCGGAGCAGAAGGAAGCAACGGCGTTTGCCTATGATTGGAAACCGCGCGTCGGCAATCTATTCTACTGTATGCCGGAGGTGGGAACCAGGGTGGGTCTGTATCTGCCCGTGGCGGATGAGCGAAGAGCGATGGCGGTTTACCCGCTTAGAGAAAATGGTGATGTTTGCCCGGAGATCACGCAGGCACCGGAGAACCTAGCGGTGGCGAATGAACGGAAATATTTTACCACCATTCATGGAAAGCAGCTTTATCATGATCCGCTAGAACTGTCGCTTAAGTTGCTGGGAGCGGATGAGACAAGGGTAAATATGCTGGACGGGAAGGGTATCACCAGCTCCACTAAGGCGGCGATCTCAATCAGGGCAAAGCGGACGGTTAAGCTGGGTGGGAAGGCGGTCATGCTTAGGGCGGATCAGGAGGCAACCATGATCCGAAAGGATCTGTCGTCGCCAACGGTGATGAATATCTGCAATGCCTTTGACACGATCGGCGGATCGAGCGGTTTTAATAAGAATAGTGCACCATCGGTCGCGTCATCGTCCCATAATGGCATGACCAGAGATGCAGCGTTGCCAGTGGGAGCAGCGGAGATATATTCGCAGATGCTTGGTGATATCCCAATTCAAGAAGTTTCGGATGAAACCGGTTATATACTCGCAGGCAGTATTCCGATAGGCAATCGACACAAATGAGGAAATGAAACGAGGAAAACTAATGAACTGGCAAGAACACAATTTCTTTGACGGTATGCTTATTATTGACCTGCCGGAGCAGATGATAACCATGCCGGAAGAAATGAAAAAGAAAAGATACCCATCCCCGAACCCACCGCAGATCATCAAAATAAATCAGGAAACCATGACGACATTAACCCTAAGCCGGTGTGCTGTCGTCCTGGATGAGCCGGACATCCTTGAAATAATTACGGCTATGATGTGGGCGATCACCCATGTACATCCACGTAGCATTATCAGTAAGGCGAACAAACTTGAGAACAAGGATGGTGTGATCGGCTGGTTTTCCTATCAGACCGACTCGCTGATCAATGATAAGAATTTTCACATCTCCTATGCCTTCATGATGGGAAAATATCTGGTCATGGGTGCGGTCGTAAGTCCGCTTGTAATGCGGAAAGGCACCGAAGCGATCTTTAAGGACATTATGGATACGGTCAGGATCATCAAGAAATCGGACCTTCAGATAGCACAGGAAAGGGTGCGCCGATGAAAAGAGAAACTAAGGATATTGATAGGATAATCATGACGATAATAGATCAATATAAAAAGGAAAAATATCATAACCAGCCCCTAACGTCGGATGAGATGCAAATTGGCTGTGAGACGGTTTTACTTAGACCGGTTCCCATTTTTGTCATTGCAGGATTTCCGGATGGTTTATTTTCAATGAAGCTGCCAAATGAAATGAATGATATGGATCCGATAAGTGTCCGTGTAAAATATCCATCGGACAGGCGACCGCAGGTCATAAAGTCTAACCGCAGTAATAACATCTGCTTTACCTTTAGTGTGTTAGGCACTGCCAGTACCGACCGGGTGACCGATGTAGATGTTGAGATGCAACTGGCTAAAGCCAAGTCGGTCATTAAGGCGATCAATCAGAGTCATGTTATTTATGATGAGGGGCGGGTTTCGGCAAAGGACGCACCGATATTGTGGTTTGACTACCGGGGCTATGCGGTGGATGGCAATTATTATGATCTTCTATTTATGTTCCGATTGGATGATTTAATCGTGTTGGGGAATTTCCAGTGTGAATTTGAAGCATATCATATTTGGAAACATGCGGTGCTTAAGCTGTTAGGAACTATAGAATTTACGGTGCTTACGGAGGGGCAGGAACCAGAGAAAGAAAAGCCTTTCGAAGGAGATAGCGGTCTTAAAGAAGGTGACGCGGTTGAAGACGATCAATGGTCGGAAGATGAATGGTTTTGCGAAGAAGGGAAACCGCTAAAGTTGGACAGAAAGGGATGATAAAATGAGGGATCGGCAAATTTTAATATCACCGTTTACCTATACGGCGATTGTAGGGTTGGAGGTGGACAGTGCTATCAATGAGCACGCCAAAGCGACGGTTGAACTGATGATTAGCGATGATAATGTGAGCTATTATCGAGCGCTCTTACAGAAAGAAACGTGGGTAAACGTTCAATTGACTGACGAAACGGGCAAGCAGAAAGCATTGTTTGAAGGATTGGTGATCAACTTTATGCTCAAAGAAGGTTACCATGAAACCCTTCTGCGGTTGGAGCTGATCAGTGGGACCTTTTTGATGGATCTAAAACCCCACTTCCGCACCTTTCAGGATGCCACTCTGCCCTATAGAGCGGTGCATGAAATCGTAAGCGCAGGGTATGAAGATCACCACTTCCTGTACCCTGCTGACAGTGGGAAAGCGGTTGATCACCTGGTGATCCAGCATCGGGAAACCGATTGGGAACTATTAAAACGTCTGGCGGCAGAGGTGGATGAGGTGCTGACGGTGCATAGCCGAATGAAAGGAATCCGTTATTTTATCGGCTTGCCGGAGGGGAAAGAGCGACCGATCGAAGCGGACAGCGATGTTCATGTCCAGATTGATTATGCGGAGGTCTTGGAAAAACAGCAAAATGGGCGACCGGATATTACCGTAGCCGATTGTCAGGCGGTCCGCTTTGACAGTCGGGAGCTGTATGAACTGGGCGACAGGGTGACCTATTTTGATCACCGCTATATTATCTATAAAATTGCCAGTCGCTATCAGGGCGCTGAATTGATCCATTCCTACTATTTTAAGGCGGTGAAAGGACTTCCGCAGTTGGCAAAAGGCTTACCATCCTCAGCTGGCGCTTCGTTTGAGGCGACCGTTACCGCCATTTACCGTGATAAGGTCAAGGTTGATGTTACCAACGATGAAAATGGTAACCAGCCGGAACGAAAGTGGTTCGCCTATGCATCGGTCTATAGCTCGCCGGACGGTTCCGGGTGGTACACGATGCCGGAAATCGGCGACCGGGTAATGCTCTATGTGCCGGAGCGGGAAGCGGACACCTTCGTGATCAGTGCGGTGCATCGGGAAACCGAAGGTGGTCGGCTTAATCCCGATCACAAGTCCTTTAAGAATTGTTACGGTAAGGAGCTTTTGCTGACACCCGATCGGCTGTTGCTCACCAATAATAATGGCATGAAGATTGAATTGTCCGATCGGGAGGGCATCATCATCGAAAGTGATAAAGACATTTCCATTTTAGCGGCGGGTGATCTGGCGGTGACCAGCCAAACCGCCTCCTTAACCATCGCCGCAAAAGAGCGGGTGGCGGTTACGCAGGGCAAGACCACCATGACCTTGAGCGATGATATCAGCTTTGATGGCGGACAGTTCCGGATGCAGTAAACACGGTAGGCAAGCACGGAAAAACACCATAGAGCGGGCAGGGCGCAGATTGGAAAGGCAGGCGACAAATGAGTGAAAGCATCTTAAAGGGAGCGGTTAGAAATAACCCCACCATAGACAAAATAAATCACATCAGCGAAGAAGAGATAAGAGCGCTGGCAAAGGTTAAGTTTGCGGAACTTACGCTGGGGGAAGGCGGTGGTAGTGATGATCATAATGTGTAATGACAGGGTTGAAGAAATGCGACGGTATATTGATGATTTTACCGAAGAACGGTACTTGCAATCCTATGAAAAAGCCAAAGCATTCATTGACCGCAGTAAAGACACCCTCTTGCAGGAATTATCAAAGAGTTTTGCCGAACTTTTACATAACACGATGGAGAAGCAACGGTGCGGTGAAAAAGACCCAATCCGGTATCTTGTAATAAGTTATCTGCGACACAGTTATCTCGTCGATCGCTATAGTTTTTTATTGCAGACCTATGACGAAACCTTTTATCTGGATGAGGTAGAAACTTCGTCCAAGTATCATCCGGATTTCCTGTGGGAATTATTTAAGGAGGATATGGTTTATTTCGAACGCTGTCTGCAACGAAGGTTTGTCCGGATCAAACCCTATGAGCTGGAGGCGATCACCGGCAAATATATTGAGCGTTATAACGCTATCGTCCGCTATCTGATGGAGCTGTTTTGCCCACTGATATTGGACATGGATGGGTATGAAGAACTGCTAAAGGAGGATAAGTTGCAGATTATTTTCAATAACTACCGTGATAAAGGTGTATGCCTTAGCGGGATCGGAATTAATGCATACACCAAGGCGGAGGGGCTTATCTGATGGACTATTTTTTATTAGAAGCCGATGAACGGAACCCGATCACCCAATATTTTAACCGGAACCAGGAGATCGGTATTAAAAATATCAACCGTCAAAATGCCCATAAAATCCCTCCCATAAGTCTGGTTGAGATGTACAGCCGTGATGAGGTTCTTTTCCCGCCGGTACTGTCCCGTCCCTTTTTCATGGTTTCGAAAGCCTGTGTTGAGGTGATCGGTATGTACGTAAAGAATGTGCGCTATCGCTTTGTCAAGCTATACTGCGAGGATAACGATGTGACCGCCAGCTACTTCCTGCCGATCCTTGAGGAAGTGGCGTGTCTGGACGACCGGAGCGAGCTTAATCCTGATAAAAGTGTTATCATGAAAATGATCCTAAATCGTGACCTGATCGGCGACCGGTTCCTGTTCCGCATCGCCGGTTTCAGTAAATCCTATGTCATTGCCCGGATGGAGCTGATCGACAGCCTGCTCCGTCGGGATATGCTGGGGCTTAAGCTTACACAAGTGCCGTGTGTAACGGCGAAATAGATTAAATGAAAGAGAACCCTTAGACAACACAACAATAAACCCAGAGAGGAAAAAGAGGATGAGCGAATTTAGTAAGAAGGTTTTGGAAATTTTAGCACAGACCACCGATGATGTAGAACTACAACCGGATTTCTTAGAGAAATACCGTGAGAAGCGGTATTCCATGTTTGCCGCAGCGATGAGCGAGAAGGACAAATACGCCGTACATTACGCCAAGATTAAATGCTCGGCGGCGACCGATGCCCCCCAGGAACTAAAGAGTATCCGAGCGTCACTCGGCGGCGCGGATGGTGTGGTGTTAGAGGAAATCCATACATTTAATGGCGGAAAGGGGGATGGGCTGGGCGGACGGCTCTATGCCACGACCAGTCAGAATGCCTTCTTTAACGGGCGCAGTTATGCGACCATCGATGACCGGGTCAAATATGTCGAGGGAATGGAGCGGGAAGACATGCTTTCGGAACTCGCCGCCAGCAATGATCCAGCGCCATTTGATATAAATAGTATCGCGTCACCGCTGATAAAACCGTTACTACCCAAGCCGAACCTGTATAGCTTCGGGAACTGTAGCAAGATGTCGATCCATACCAAGGAAAGAAGCGAAGCGAAGGTGCTTGCCGATCCGGAGCTGGCAAAGAAGTACGGCACCTGTTATTGCCTGATGAATGTGGAGGAGGAGTGGGAAAATCCGCCCTTTGTCAATATGGGCGATGATAGTGGCGAACCGGAAGACCCGCTTGATGCCTGCATGTATAGCTATACTGAAGGTAGTCCGCAAATGTTTAGCACCGCCAATGGTGAGCGGGAAGGCTTGACGATGAAGGCAATGCTTTATTGCCGGATGGGTGGGATGATCACGCTTGAAACGTCGGGGCAGTTGATGACTGTGCCGGTGGGGGAGGATGAGGAAGTAATTGAAGAGGTTATTGAAGAAGTTATTGAGGAGGTTGACTATCAGGCTTTGGCTATTATGTATGGGGCAAATGAATATACAACACGGGAAGAACTGCTGGATGCAAATTTGGTCGAATTGATTGCAAGAGTTATATATGCTGAACAGACGCAACCAATTGATAATGGGCAGGAGGCGGTTGCGTGGTCGATAGCCAACCGTGTTTTTGCACAAGATAAAAGTAATTACTCATTAAATAATGAACCATCAAATTTGTTTAATATTATTGCAAGACCCATGCAATATACCTGCATAGATCAAGAAGGTGCTAATAGCTTGTGCTATACGAAAAAAATAAGTACTGATATTGGTTGGGAAGGTTGGCAAAATGCCATAAAGATTTCAACTCAAATGGTATCTTTTTTTGATAATAATTATATAGAAGATGTCGCTTTGCCGAAGGAAGATATTGATAAATTGCGACAACAACTTGAAACGGATATGTCTCCAAGTCCGATTGGTGATGTGTGTGCATATCGTGCAGAAGGTACATTTTATCAGCATTATAATGATCAAGAGATCTCTTTAGATGATAAAAAAATAACTATGCCGATACCTATTAATGGAAACGTTTTTTTTGATTATGTTAAGTAGGTTGGGGAATTTGGGAGACAAACGAATAATGAAAAAGGTAAAACTAATTGCAATAGTTGTTACTATTCTGTTGATTTTAGTAATAACTACTTATATTTACAAACCGGAGAGATATAAGGAGAAAAGTGCTTTTGTAATAGGTAAAATATCGGAAGAAACTCAATATTCTCCAAATCATCTATCCTATGTAGCTAAAACAGCCATAACCGAATCAACAAAAAAAGCTCCTTTGATTACGAGGGCTATCATTTCAAATGCGCTTAATAGATGGGTAGATATTGAAGTATGGCTTCATGGCGAAAATATATGGGCTTCAAGCTTCGTCAATAGGGAAATCAGCTACGAATATTATACAAAGTTGGAATATGATAGCAGCGTTGCTCAAGAACCGTACCATGAGCGCGTTGCAGTTCTGTTGACACAGACGGTCAAGGGGGCGTTTTCAGAGAATAATAAATATGTAATATTCGATAGACAGGTTGATGAGTGGGAAAGTCCAAACTTCTATTTTTACACGCAACGGGAGAGGGATACATTGAAGGAATGCATAGATATATTGGAGGAACAAGGATATTCTACCAAATTAGGCGAAGGAATTATTTCTTTTGATGAGGCAGAGCAACCGGATTTTGGTGCGCTTTCGGATGAAAAACGAGAGATGGTAGTGGATACAGCCATACAATTCTTGAAAAATATAGGTAAACCGGAAGATATTACAGAAATGTACATTATGGATTTTCATATTTCGAGTGGATTCACCAAAGTTCTGTATGTTATTGATAATGAATATTGGGAAACCCAGATTCAGATACGAGGAATTTATAATAAACCATTTTTAGTAGATGAATTTGACAGTGATGGATATTACCGAAGTCAGTTCAAAAGAATTGCTTATGGAATTGATATATCAGACAACGAAAAACCTCAAATAATATCATTTCCAGAGTAAGGATAATAACTAAAAGATTAGATTATGCCACTAAGCGATTGGCAAGCAAATACTGACTCAATGTTTTCTCGTGATGAGGAAATATAAACGAGGAAAAACGATAATGAGCGAATTAGGTAAAAAGCGACCGACCTCATCGCCGATGTGGTAAATCAACCCCTTGATGAAGATGATAAAGGATATATTACAAGAGGTGATGCCATAGAGAGGGTTCTAGAAAGGAGAGAATCTTTTGAAAAAAATTAGTGTTGGCGTATGTGCTCTATTAGTTGTAACTATATGCTTAATAAATGCAAACAAGGACCAATCAGCACTAAATGATTGGAATGGTAGCTATCGTTACACTGAGATTTTACCGGCAGGGTCTTCGGACAATCCTAATGAACGGTATGGAATAATTGATTACAATATTACAATATACAGTGAAGATAATTGTTATATTGCAAATATAGAAAATGAAGGATATCAAACTAAGACGAATGTCCAAGCAAAGGTCATTGAAGATGAGAATAGAATAGATTTGCTATTCGATAAATATTTGTCAGGACACATTTGGGGAAAATATTCGGAGAATGAATTGTTATTAAGTCTTATAAGAGAAGAAAATGAATTGTATACTATTTGGGAGGCTATACAAACAAATACCTCACTTATGAACAACTTGAAAATAGGGGTATATTTTGAAAAAGTTGAGTAAACAACACACATGCAAATTAAAGTGATGATTTTCTAAGGAGCAATTGACTAACTCTTTACAAGAGGACAAAGAGAATGCTCATGAAGGAATATAAAATATTTTTTGGAGCAAAGACTGTATCTGTATGAACTTTAAACACCATAATGTCTTATGACAGGACAATCTCCGTAATGCAGACAATGCTTGCTGTCAAAGCATTTATAATATCTTTAAAAGCCATATGGAATATATTGACAATATATATTTTGAACAATATAATTTAAAGGAATACATATTAAATAAAACCCGACACTATTTTACATTTTCAACGTTTAAAGGGGGACACTAAGATGACTCAAAGGAGATACTGTTTTGCAATTTGTGATGATAGCCGACGTGCATGTGAAGCGAATAAGAAAAAGCTTACCGAATTTGCCGACGAGAATTTGTATTTTTTTGAAATAGACATTTTTACCAATCCCAATGATTTAATGATCAAATTGAAGGAAAAACCGTATTATTATGACGCAGTGCTGTTAGATATTGAATTTACCGGAGCCAAATATAAATATTATGGGATTATACTGGGCAAATGGATCAGAGAAACTCTGGATAATAACCTGATTGATATCATTTTTGTATCAAAATATAAAGACCTTATCTTTAGATCATTAGTTGCCAGACCTTTCTCTTATATTCATAAGTCAGATGATGACGAAATAGTTTTTAGTGAGTTTAAACGCTTATTAAAGAACAGCGATCGTAAGGGGAAATTCTTTTTCCGATACAAAAAAGAGTATTTACAAAATAGGATTGATGTTCAGGAAATCTTATATATACAATTAGAAGGTCGCACAGTGAGAATGAAAACTAAGGATGGTGAAGAGGTTTTCCGGGATACAATAAAACGCTGCTATGAGGAGTTAAGTGGTTTTGATTTTATAAAGGTTAGCCAAAATCTTATAGTAAATTATAATTTTATTAAAGGGTATACCGCTAATAAAATACAATTGGCTAATAATAGAATTGTTAAACTCAGCTCTGATGGTTTTAAACAATTAGAGAAAATAGGTATTTTGAGGGAAAATAATAACATTAGATATTGCGAAAATATGTCCAACGATTTATAATGAATTTGTTACAAATAAATCTTGGAGGCTCAATATGAAGAACGGTGTTGGAAAGTTATTGGCAAAAACAGCCATTACACTTACTAAAGCAAATGTCAATTCGATGTGTTACTATTTTTTTTACCAAGAAAAATTGCCTAACGGCTATGAAAAACTTAAGAAGCGATAAAATAAAGCCTTTACAATTGATTGCATAGTCATAATGTAAAGGCTTTTGATCAGCAAACGAGGAAGTTACTAGATGGAACAAATTATAAATTATACAGTTTTAGCTTTAATAAATGCTATCGGAGCTTATATTGCTTGTATTATGTTAAGGATTTTTAATAAAAGCGATACTAGAAATAAAGTAGTTGAATTTTTTTCATATTTGGGTATTTATGTAGCAAACTATTTTATATTAATCGAAAATAGTTCTCCAACAGTAATTTTAATAACACAAATATTTACTCATTTCATTTTATCCCTTAATTATAAGTCAAAAATAAAATCTAAAATCGAAGCGGCTATATATACCGTATTAATTTTATTTGTAATAGAAGTAATTGTTGGATTGCTAGCCGGCATAGATAGGCAAAGTACGGCAGTAGTGGATAAAAACACCTTATATCTATTTCTTTCAACCAAGATAGTTGGTCTGGTCACAGTAATGTTGATGGGCTTAATAAAGCCCAGAAATCAATTGTCCTCAGTCTCATATATGAAAAAATATATTATGACCATTGCTTGTATTTTTATGGTTTTCATTGGCATGGTTCTGCAAACCGATGAATTACCATTAAAGAAGGTGATTTTTTTCACTTTGATGTTAGGATATATCGCCGCATCAATCGTTGCTCTGCTGATTTATGATCGGAGGGAAAGAAAGTATATTGAACAAGAATGGGATAACCTACGGTATCAACACGAAATCTCCGAAGCGGCTTTTCATGCTCTGGCGGGGCTAAAGGATACAGTAAGTGAACACATATCAGCATTAACCGATTTGAAAAATGTTTACGATGTAATTGAGTCACAACTAAGTGCTGATGGAATTAATGATAACAGCCATGCTATTGCTGAGATCAATAGGAAATTCGAGTTATATTTGGCGGACATGTCGAAGGAAGTGTTGCCTCATTGTCAGAATCATGTTACCGGTAATAAGGAATTGGACAGCATCCTAAACAGCAAATTAAATGAGGCAGAGGCGAAGGGGATCAGAGTCGTCCACGAGATTATGCTTGCACATGTGGATTCTATTGACGGCGCAGTTATAAATAAAGTTTTGACCCCACTACTTGATGCGGCTATCGAAGAATTGGAAAATGGCAAGGAGAAGGTACTTTATTTTACTATGAAATCCAACATGGGTCCGATTATGATCTGGATCGTTCATGCCGACGAAGTTGATCCAGATATAAGGAAAAACAACCCATTTGTATATTCTGATATGAATAAGATGAGTGAAATAAAACGCATTGTAAAAAAATATCATGGAGCGCTGGAAATCAAAGTACTGGATAGAATGGTGGAATCTCATGCTCGCCTATACTTGTTGAAGCGGCTGGAAAAACAGGATACCTTTAAAGGCTACTATGAATTATAAACAGTTGTACGGAATTTTTTGAAATTTGAAATTGAATTATAGGATTACATAAATCTTGCAGCCATGAAGACGGTTTTTCATGGCTGTTTTTGTGCATATTAAATTTTCAGAGACTAATAAGTCAAAAAAACTGCGTTAAAAACCAACTTGTTTGACAGCATTTTTGTACCATGATAATATCATTTTGTGTTAGGAACTTCCAAAATGCAGGTATGGATTTGTTATCAAAACTAAATTTGAACCTCCTTGGTTTTCTGCGCTTTGGATTGTAGAGGGCAACGACTCCCCCCTTGAGTAGTTGCCCTCTCACAATGAAAATTATTGCCAGTCGTTATCAAATAGATCGGCTAAACAATCAGTTACTTTTGTTACTAACGATGAGAAGGAAGAAAATGAGCACAAACATTTCGGTAAATAATCAAGTTGACGTCACAGGAATAATCCTTGAAAATTTTGTTTTTAGCCATGTTTCATTTGACAGGGCATTATGCTCTTCAACCATCCGCATCATCCGTAACAGTGGCATAGCAGATGATATTCCCGTATTGATCCCATATGGTCTCTTCAATACCAGTTGCGAGTACATGGGTAAAATGGTCACCCTCTCCGGACAGTATCGTTCCTGCAATTTGGTCAATAACGGTCAAAAGTCACTTGATTTACGGATATTCATTAAAAGAATAATATTTACCGATGGCAACGATAAATGTCAGGATAATAACTCCATTTTTCTGGACGGATATATTTGTCGTCCCCCAATTCACCGCAGGACACCAAGTGGTCTCTTGATTACCGATCTGACATTAGCGGTAAACCGATACAGTAAAAACGATTATATTCCTTGTATCTGTTGGCATTTGAATGCCGTTAAAGCAGGGAAATACAAGGTTGGCGACCGTTGTAAAGTAAAGGGACGCATCCAAAGTCGTGAATATTTCAAGATTTTGCATGACGGAGTAAAATCCGTTAAAACTGCATACGAGGTTTCCGCAAGTGGGCTATCACTGATTCACGAGAATAGTATATAGTCATGAAGCTTGTAATCGTAACACATGTTGAATTGGGCAGAATTAATCAATGGCTACACCCTAAATGGAGAAAAACAATGAAGATTAAGGTTGAAAATAACTAGTGAATAGTGCGATTGGCTTTTAGGTACAGCAAATAAGCCATCTCGCAATGACTGAAAATTGAATATAGGTATAAAAGTTAAGGCTAAGCAGAAGCTGACT